>CAYGUO010000008.1:0-32858 GCA_964353095.1 uncultured Flavobacteriaceae bacterium
GCTTCAATCGTATTTTCAAAAGTTGGAGGCTCCGCATTTGAGGTTATAGCATCAATTTCAGTTCTAGCATCCTCCATCACCTTAACAAAAGCAGGTTTGAAGTGTTCGTTCTCAATTTGAGAAAATGGGGCGGTATCAAAAGGTTTTAAAAGTGGGTTTTGCATGTACTTGTTTTAATAATTTTTTGAAAGATATTCTTGCATGCTTATGGCATCCCTTTCAATAAAATCGGTGCCATCAAAATAGATATAGCGCCATTTTTGCTCGGTGGTGTCCATTTCAATTTCCCATAGTTTTTCACCGCCTATGAGCTTAATATTTCTGCTTTCGGTGCTGATTCGGTCAATGTTGAGCGTATCTACCATCACCATTAATTCGCTATGGTACCACATGACGTCATCAATAAAAACCGGAAAATCTTCTTCGCCCCATTTTTGTTCAATTTCTACAAAAGCGATACTATCCGGGAAGATATCAATCATTGTAGGAGACGTCAAGGTATGGGTAATTGTTGTTTTAGTTTCGCATGATGCCAACAAAACAACAAGAATAAGGAGGCTGTTTACTATTTTCATTTTTGGAATTTTTACTAACTGTCAACTGTCAACTGTCAACTGTCAACTGTCAACTATTTACTGTTTACTGATTTCGCTCCTTCAATCACCTTTTGCTTCAAGCCTTCTTTGTATAGAATTATTTTATCCAGAACACATTTATCGGAAGAACCAATAATTTGTGCGGCGAGAATTCCTGCGTTTTTTGCACCATTCAGGGCTACTGTAGCAACAGGTACACCACCGGGCATTTGTAAGATTGAAAGCACTGAATCCCAGCCGTCAATAGAATTAGAACTCTTTACAGGTACACCAATTACGGGTAAAGGTGAAAGGGATGCTACCATGCCTGGTAAGTGTGCAGCACCACCAGCGCCCGCTATAATGACCGAATACCCATTTGTATGTGCATTTTTACTAAAATCAAACAGCTTTTCAGGCGTGCGGTGTGCAGAAACGATATCAACATCTACTTCAATATCAAATCCTTTTAAAATATCTATGGCGTCTTGCATGACGGGTAGGTCACTGGTACTGCCCATTACTACGGCTACTTTACTCATAATTTTATTTGCTAATGACTTTAATCTTTTCCTTTACCTGTTGGGCAATTTCCCGCGCGCGATCCATATTTTTATTGACTATGGTTACGTGCCCCATTTTACGAAAAGGGCGCGTTTGTTTTTTACCATAAATATGTGGTGTCACCCCTTCTTTTGATAGAATAGCATCTAAATTTTCATAAACCACATCGCCAGTATAACCTTCTGCTCCAACAAGGTTTACCATAATACCGGCCAGTTTACTTTCCGTTCGCCCAAGTGGAAGGTCGAGTATCGCTCTTAGGTGTTGTTCAAATTGATTCGTATAACTGGCCTCAATACTGTAATGTCCACTATTATGGGGTCTTGGGGCAACTTCATTCACCAATATTTCATCATCATGGGTTTGAAAAAGTTCTACCGCCAATAACCCTACATGTTGAATTTTGTTAGAAACCTGTAAAGCAATTTCTTGCGCTTCATGAGCAACTTTTTCGTCAATTCGCGCAGGGCAGATCACATATTCTACCTGATTTGCTTCTGGGTGAAACTCCATTTCTACCACTGGGTAGGTTTTTACTTCACCACTGGCACTTCTTGCAACGACCACCGCCAATTCATTTTTAAAATGAACCATTTCTTCCGCAATACATTCAACGTTGGGTAAATTTTTTAAATCGTTTAAAGTTCGAACCGCTTTTACCCCTTGGCCATCATAGCCAAATTGTGCTGCTTTCCAAACGAAGGGTATTGTTAGCCCTCCATTAGTAATACTGTCTTTAATTTCACTAGTGTAAGCAAATCTTGTAAATGCCGATGTTGGAATATTATGGTCGGTGTAAAATAACTTTTGGGTTGCTTTGTTTTGTATAATTCTCAAAGCTTTTGGTTGTGGAAAGACCTTAATCCCTTCTTCTTCAAGCTTTTCTAGGGCATCAACGTTTACATTTTCAATCTCAATGGTCAGTACATCCACATCTTTACCAAAATTGTAAACGGTATCAAAATCCATCAAACTGCCCAATACAAATTCGTTACATGAGATGTTGCAGGGAGCTTCTTTTGAAGCGTCTAAAACTTTGGTGTAAATATCCCATTTTCTGGTTTCGTAGAGCAACATTTTGCCCAATTGACCGCCACCTAAAATACCAAGTTTGAATTTTGAAGAAAAATAGTGCATCTGAATCAGCTTGTGATAAAAACAAAAATACACCGAATTCCTAAAAGGCTGAAGGTTTATGCCAGAAAGCACGTTCAAAAAATGCTATCTTTGCCATCCTCACAAAAACAAGAACACTTTGATTAAGCTACACGACAAGCTTTTTAAACCTTATTTGAGTGAAGAAGAGATTCTGGCCGCTGTTCAAAAAATAGCAGACGAGATTGCTTTGGATTATAAAGACGAGATTCCAATTTTTGTTGGGGTTTTGAATGGTTCATTTATGTTTGTTTCTGATTTTTTAAAGGCCTATCCTTATCCTTGTGAAGTTTCGTTTGTGAAATTGAGTTCTTATCATGGATTAACTTCCACGGGAATCGTAGAAACACTTTTGGACGTTTCAGAAGATATTGAGGGACGGCGTGTGGTTATTCTGGAAGATATTATCGATACGGGTCGTACCTTACAACAGTTGGTGCACTTGTTTTCCAATATCAATGTAAAAGAGTTTAAGATTGCGTCTCTTTTTTATAAATCGGAAATTTATAACGGGGAATATGACATTGATTATGTGGGACTCGAAATTCCGGATGATTTTATTGTGGGGTACGGACTGGACTATAACGAGTTAGGTAGAAATTTAAGAGAAGTTTATCAACTAAACCAAACGAATATGATTAACCTGGTGCTTTTTGGAAAACCTGGAGCAGGCAAAGGAACCCAAGCTGGTTTTTTAAAAGAAAAATACAATTTAAAACACATTTCAACTGGGGATGTTTTTAGATACAATATTAAAAACGGTACAGAGTTGGGTGTGCTGGCCAAATCGTACATGGATAAGGGTGATTTGGTGCCTGATGAGGTTACCATCAACATGTTAAAAGATGAGGTGGAGAAAAACGCTGACGCAGCCGGATTTATTTTTGATGGTTTTCCAAGAACTACGGCCCAAGCCAAAGCACTTGATGATTTTTTGAAATCAAAAGAAATGAAAATTGATGCTACCATTGCTTTAGAAGCTGATGACGATATTCTGGTAGCACGTTTATTGGAGCGCGGTAAAGAAAGTGGGCGTAGTGATGATCAAGATGAAAGTAAGATTCGTAACCGTTTTGATGAATACAATCAAAAAACCGCTCCGTTGAAAGACTATTATTCCAAACAAGGTAAGTTTCATTCTGTGAACGGTATTGGAGAAATCACTGATATCACCGCCCGTTTGGGAAAAGTAATAGATGAGCTTTCTTAATTAGGTAAACAGAATTTAAAATGCCAGAAGAAGTCATTTCGCCAAAATATGCTTTTAAAGGCTGTATTATTACAGGCTGCTCTGCGGTACTTTTGTTTGTTATTTCTGCGGCAGTCTATTTAATTTATATTTTCTATTTTGACGATTCTATCCCTACTGGGTAATTTGAACCTTGTACGTAGTTCTCAAATTAAACTAAATCCATGACCGAAGGTAATTTTGTTGATTATGTAAATGCATCTGTTTCTTCAGGTAATGGAGGTAAAGGCTCTGTTCATTTACATCGTGAAAAGTACATTACCAAAGGCGGTCCTGATGGTGGTGACGGAGGTAGGGGAGGCCATGTCATCGTTAGGGGTAACAGTAATCTTTGGACACTTGTTACGTATAAATTCAAAAAACATTTTAGGGCAGGGCATGGTGAACATGGCAGCAAAAATAGAAGTTCAGGTGCAGATGGGGAGGATGTCTACATGGATGTTCCCTTAGGTACCGTGGTTCGCGACAGTGAAACGAATGAGATTCTTTTTGAAATAACGGAACATGGCGAAGAAAAAATAGTTGCTCAAGGTGGTATGGGAGGTCGTGGCAATTGGCATTTTAAAAGTTCCACAAATCAAACACCTCGTTATGCGCAGCCAGGGATACCCGGGCAAGAAAACAATATTATTTTAGAGCTTAAACTACTGGCTGATGTTGGCTTGGTGGGATTTCCAAATGCAGGTAAATCAACCTTATTGTCCGTAATTACTTCGGCAAAACCGAAAATAGCAGATTATGAGTTTACCACCTTAAAACCTAATTTAGGAATCGTGGAATATCGCGATTTTCAAAGCTTTGTAATGGCTGATATTCCAGGGATCATCGAAGGTGCTGCCGAAGGCAAAGGACTTGGTCATTATTTTTTACGCCATATTGAACGTAACTCTACTTTGTTATTTTTAATTCCTGCTGATAGTAAAGATATTTCCAAGGAATATGAAATCCTTTTAGATGAGTTGCGCAGATACAACCCAGAGTTAATTGATAAACAACGAATTGTCGCTATTTCAAAGTCAGATATGTTGGATGAGGAATTGCAGCAGATGATGAAAGCGGAGTTAGATGCAACCTTGAAGGCGCCTTATCTATTTATTTCATCAGTAGCCCAAAAGGGAATTCAAGAATTAAAAGATTTGCTCTGGAAGCAATTGAACGAATAGTTTTTCATTTTAACTTAGGCAATAGCATTAATTTGTACCTTGAGGTGCGTTGGTTATGAAGAACTTTGTCTACCTTGTTTTTTGCACTTTTCTGATGTCCTGTAATACGGTCAGGGTTGTTTACGATTATGATAAAGCAACAAATTTTTCCAATTACACGACTTACAACTACTTTTCAGATATGGAATCTGGACTTAGCCGTTTCGATGAAAAACGCTTATTGAGAGCTCTGGACTCAACCCTACAGTTAAAAGGGTATTTGCTTTCTGAAGAACCTGATTTTCTTATCAATATTTTAAGCTCTGAATTTCAAACCGCACCAGGAAATAATATTGGCATTGGTGTAGGGGGTACGGGCGGCAATGTTGGTGGCGGTGTTTCTGTTGGCTTACCAATGGGTAATACAGGTTGGCAGCGGCAAATTCAATTTGACTTTGTTGATAGCCAAAAAGATGTTCTTTTTTGGCAGGCCATAAGCGAATCCGGTTTTCGTGACAATGCTTCACCGAGTGTTCGTGAAGAACGCTTACGGGCCATAGTCGACAAAGTATTTCGAAAATTTCCGCCTAACACTCCATAAAACTCCTAAAAAATGATTCGGTAATCTCTTTTTACCGTTCGGTAATCGCTACTTACCGTTGGTCATAAATTACTTTCCCGTGGCCTTAGACTCCAATATATTTGCTTCATCATAATTACAATATCAAAAACCAGTAGAATGATAGCACTTGTAAAATTTATTGTATCACTAATATTGAGCATTTTAGTTTAATAGATTATCAACTTTAAAAACCATTTATCATGAAAAAATCAGAAAACACAAAACAAGTAGTATTTATTGTAGGATTCATTGCACTATTAGCAGGTGTATTTAGTGCCGTTGCACATCATAGTTTATTAGAGGCGTTTTTTCCTATTTATACTGGCCTTACTTTGATAGGTACTGCGCTATTGCACAAAGAGGCAGTTGTTGAAAAAGAAACATGTATCTAAACCATACAAAAATGAAGCTATCAAAAAGAACGTCATTTTATTTAATTGGTGTTTTCCTTTTAGCGTTGGTAATAATTTTAAAAATTAAAGAAGCCAATTTAATTTGGATTACGATACTGGTCTTGTCGTCTACTAGCGCTCTCATTTTAGGGCTAAGACAAGATATGGTTTTGGCAAAAAGAGCGAAACAATCAAACTCAAAGGGAAAGATAATTAGTGTGACATTAGGTGCTGCCGTAGTCGTTTTTGGACTGGGTTATACCGTTGGTAAACTTATTTATCTTTGGGCGTATTAAATAAAACGGCTATAAAAGAATGAATGTTACCGATAAAAATAGAAACCTCATATTTTGGATATTACAATTTGCAGGCTGGGGGTTTTTAAACCTTTTGTCTGTATTTGTATTAAAAAAAGTTAGCGTAGAGTTTTTGGGCTATTCAATTATTGCAGGTCTTTTTACAGGAATATTCTCTACTTCACTTTTAAGGTGGTATTTAAAAAAGAACATCTTTTTTGAAGAATTTGGCTGGAATGAGTTCATTAAGATTTCACTGGCCACTATAGTCGCTACTGCTATTTTTGGAGGCCTTAATTTCACTTTAGGTTATTTATATGTATTTGTAGGTCCGGCCATGTCACCAGACGAGTTAGAACTTATGAAGGTATATGACAGCATGTGGCTCTTGGTCTTTAGCTCGTTTTTTAATATTTGTGCCTGGGTGATTTGTTATTTAGTGATAAAACTATTGCTTAAATTTAATAGCAATCGTATTGAGCGATTGGAGTTGAACACTACACTGAAACAGGCGCAGCTTAATACACTAAAAGGACAGATAAATCCTCATTTTATGTTTAATAGTTTAAATAACATAAGAGGATTGATGTTGGAAGATGTAGATAAGTCTCGCGAAATGCTGACTAAATTATCAGAAATGCTGAGATATTCCTTGACCAAAAACAATAGCAATGCCATTGCGGTTGCCGAGGAGTTGGAGATGGTGGATAACTATATTGACCTCTCAAAAATACAGTTTGAAGAACGGTTGGAATTTGTCAAAAACATTGATGAAACTTGTTTGCAAGTGCAAATTCCACCAATGATTATCCAATTGCTAATTGAAAATGCTGCCAAACATGGTATTTCCAATTTAAAAGATGGTGGAAGAATACGTTTAAACATTAAAAAATTACAGCGTAATATTCAAATACAGGTCGCCAATACGGGAAAATTGCGAATTGCAAAAGGATCAACCCAACTTGGGTTGAAAAATATTGAACAACGTTTGAAACTTTTATATGGCGATAAGGCACGTTTTACACTTGAAGAAGTGGGTGGTGAAGTTGTGGCAGACATAAAAATTCCAATGTAATGATTAAGGCAGTTATAGTTGAAGATTCGCGATTGGCACGTAATGAGTTAAAGCAGTTGTTAAAAGGCCATGCGACTATTGAACTAGTTGGCGAAGCGGAAAACGTAGATGACGGTTTTGATCTTATTCAAAAGGAGCAGCCCGATTTACTTTTCTTGGATATCAATATGCCAGAAAAAGATGGATTTGAATTGTTGGAGATGCTTGATGAAGTCCCAGTTACCGTATTTACCACTGCTTTTGATGAATATGCGATTAAGTCTTTTGAATATAATGCCCTTGATTACCTTCTTAAACCCATCAATGAAAAACGTTTTGCCGCTGCTATAGTTAAAGTAAAAGCTAAGCTTGATGGCAAGAATGACGACAGCGATTCTTCTAAACGGTTATCTGAAAATAGTCAGATTTTTATTAAGGATGGTGAAAAATGTTGGTTGGTAAAAATTGGGACTATTTCACATTTTGAAATTGTGGGTAATTATACTAGGGTGTTTTTTGAAGATCAAAAACCCATGCTCTATAAATCGTTGAATCAAGTAGAGGAAAAGCTACCAGAGCAATCGTTCTTTAGGGCAAACCGACAACAAATTGTGAATACCAATTTTATCGCTAATGTAGCGCCATGGTTTAATGGTAAACTAAAATTGACGATGATGAATGATAATGAAATTGAAGTTTCAAGAAGGCAGTCTTACTTATTTAAAGATAAGATGAGTTTTTAAAGCGACTTCAACAATCCACCATCAATTGGAATATTAGTCCCGTTAATATACGCAGCTTTTTCAGAAGCTAAAAAAGTAACCAGATACCCATATTCTTCAGGTTTTCCAATACGTTTTGCAGGTACGCTCTCTTCCATGCTTTGGCGCACATTTTCAGGGGTAATACCCATTTTTTCAGCTTTTTTAGCATTAAGTTGTGCAATGCGTTCGGTGTCAAAATACCCGGTTAGGACACTATTAACGGTAATACCATCATGGGCAACATCAATGGACAAACTTTTACCCCATGTCACTACGGCTGCTCTAATAGTATTGGATAGGGCCAAATAATTCAAAGGTTCTTTTACCGATATGGACGCTACGTTAATGATGCGTCCCCATTGTTGCAATCGCATGTGCTTAAGTGCGAATTCTGTAGTGAATACAACAGATTTGAACAAGAGGTCAAAAGCAGTTTGGTAATCTTCCACTTTTTGCTCTAAAGCACCACCGGCAGAAGGACCTTGGGTATTGTTGACCAAAATATCAACCGTATTGGTCTTGAAATAATCAAAAATAAGTGCTTTATATCCTTGAAAATCATTAAAATCAACTACTAAGTACTGGTGGTTTTGTCCACTATCAGTGGGTAATTCTTTAATAATGGCCTGCATTTTATCTTCGCTTCTGGCCATTAAAGTAATACTGGCACCACTATATGCCAATTGCTGGGCGATGGCCTTTCCGATTCCGCCGCTGCTGCCGCCCACTAGTGCTTTTTTTCCTAAAAGAGATATTATCATTTTGATATATTTTTCATTTTTAACTTATTGCCTTTCGCTTTCCGCTCTACTATTTATCTTACTCCGTTAAGTATTCTACGTTCTCACATCTGAGCAAGGGTTCGCCCTTTAGGGCTAGGGGGCTCTATTTATACTCCTCACGAACAGGACTAAAAACATCCATCAATCGGCAAGGCGTAATTGCTTTTCCGCCGTGTGGGGTATTTGAAGGAATAATGACCACGTCGTCAGCTTGATAGGTCTTAGTGGTTCCATCTAAGGTGAATTCAAATGTACCTTCAACAACATACATAATTTGCTCATGGGCATGATGGTGTTCAGGTACTTCAGCTCCTTCGTCAACCGTCCAAAATGCCCAACTCATTTTTTCGGCATGTATCATTTTGCCATGGTAACCGGGCATGATTTCTTTGGAAGGAATTTCAGATAAGTTCATAATTTTTCTTTTTACCAAGATAGCAACATTCGCTATACTTTTTTAAGGCATTGCCTATCTTTGAAACGAATTTTTCAACTATGAATGTACATTTTATCGCCATAGGTGGGGCGGCCATGCATAATTTGGCTTTGGCTTTGGCACATAAAGGCTATCAGGTAACGGGCAGTGATGATGTGATTTATGAACCGTCAAAAGGTAGGTTAGAAAAGCAAGGCCTTCTGCCAGAAGTCTTTGGTTGGTTTCCTGAAAAAATAAATTCAAGTATTGATGCGGTGATTCTTGGCATGCATGCAAAGGCTGACAATCCAGAATTGTTGAAAGCACAAGAATTTGGTTTGAAAATATATTCGTATCCTGAGTTTCTTTTTGAGCAGTCAAAACATAAAACTAGGGTGGTCATTGGCGGAAGTCATGGAAAAACTACCATTACTTCTATGATTCTTCATGTGTTGAATTATCATGACAGAGAAGTGGATTATATGGTTGGTGCACAGTTGGACGGGTTTGAACGTATGGTACATCTTACTGAAGAAAATGATTTTATAGTTTTAGAGGGAGATGAATACCTATCATCCCCTATTGACCGAAGGCCCAAATTTCACTTATACCAGCCGAATATTGCTTTGTTAAGTGGTATTGCTTGGGATCATATTAACGTATTTCCAACCTTTGAGAACTATGTAGAACAGTTTCAGATTTTTGTGGATAGTATTGTCAATGGCGGTTCTATCACTTATAATACTGAGGATGACGCTGTAGTGCAGGTGGTGGAGAATTCAGAAAATACCATTCGGAAATTTCCATACAGCACCCCTGTGTATGAAGTGGAGGAGGGCGAAACCTTATTGGATACTCCTGAGGGATTAATGCCCATTGAAATTTTTGGGCGGCATAATCTAAATAATCTAGCCGGTGCCAAATGGATTTGTCAGCAAATGGGCGTTGATGAAGAAGATTTTTATGAAGCTATCGGCACCTTTACCGGAGCTTCTAAACGCTTGGAGAAATTGGTGCAAGGTGATAATAAAGTGGCCTATAAAGATTTTGCCCATTCCCCAAGTAAAGTGAAGGCTACTACTGAGGCGGTAAAAGAACAATATCCGGATAAAAAATTGGTAGCTTTTTTAGAACTGCATACGTACAGCAGTTTTAATCCTGAATTTTTAAAGGAGTATGAAGGCGCACTAAATGCTGCAGATGAAGCTATTGTATTTTATTTGCCAGAATCGGTAGCCATAAAAAAACTGGACCCTGTTAGTGCCGAACAGATTAAAAACGCTTTTAATCGAGACGACCTTAAGATTTACACCGATGCAACTTCTTTTAAGGAGGTGGTTTTTGATAAAGATTATGACCAAACCGTAGCCTTGTTCATGAGTTCCGGTAACTATGGCGGACTGGATTTAAATGCCGTAAAAACTTTGTTTGAGTAGTCACTGAATCCGGAATATAATCACTTCCATTTTATCATTTGGCATCAGGCATTCAAACCCCAAACTGTCTCAAATGATGATCTAAATGTTTGTATTGCATTTGACCCCATTGTTCTTTGGTGAACGCCCCAAAGGAAGGATGCGGATACCACGTTTCCCTATCGTTTAGTTTAGTGAACTCATCTACTAAGGCGTTCAGCGTTTTAGACTCTTCAGCAAACGCTTTGGGCTCTTTTGCCTTTAGTTGTGGAGCAGTTGGTAAGTTTTTACGCCATGGTTTGTCGTTGTACAATGATTTTTTGAAAAATAGCTTAATAAGCAGATTTCCCTTAGCGTTGTTTGGTTTGTTTTTTATCGCGAGTTGCAAAGGATATTGACAATGCCATGTCATTTGGCCGGGTGTCATTTTGCCCCATAGGCGTTCTGAGTTTTCGTTTAATTTGCTTAACCTGTCCTTGATTTCACGGTAAGCGGTTTCTTCAAGCAGTGATTTCATTGTGTTGGGTATTTAAAGTAGCTTAAGGTACAAATGAAAATTGAAATGGTAGATAAACTTTTAAAACGATGCTTGTTTACCAATCCGGAAATACTATTATATTTAAACCATGCAAGAAAAACCAAGCTCTCTTTCCATTAAAAACTGGGCAGATGATGATAAACCTCGTGAAAAGTTGGTGCATAAGGGTCGCTCGGTATTATCTGATGCGGAGCTGATTGCCATACTTATTGGATCAGGTAGTCGTAATGAAAGTGCGGTAGAACTGTCAAAACGAATTTTGGCATCCGTAGGTAATAATTTGAACGAACTTGGCAAATTGTCCATAAAACAGTTAATGCAGTTTAAGGGTATTGGTGAAGCCAAGGCGGTCTCCATTGCCGCAGCACTGGAAGTAGGTAGAAGACGTAGAGGAGAAGAAGCGCAAATAATTGAAAAAATCACAAGTAGTAAAGATGCATTTGAAATTTTGCAACCGTTGATTGGTGAGTTGCCGCATGAAGAATTCTGGATTCTTTATTTGAACAATGCCAATAAAGTGGTACACAAAGAGCAGTTGAGCAAAGGAGGCATGACCGGTACTTTAGTAGATGTTCGGTTGGTATTGAAGCAGGCCCTTCAAAATGGCGCGGTCGGTCTAATTTTGGCGCACAACCATCCCTCGGGCACCTTAAAACCGAGTGCGGCAGACAAGCAGATAACCCTAAAATTAAAAACTGCTGCCGAAGCATTGGATATTAAAGTACTGGACCATCTTATTATTACGCAGCATACTTATTTTAGCTTTGCTGATGAAGGAGTAATTTGATGCTGCCACCCCAGAAGAATTTAAAAATCCACTCCAATTTGTAATTTGTATTTTTGAATTTTTCACACGTATATGCTTTTAATCTATACCCATAAAATATCAAAACGGTTCAGTTATGTCATGAGGCATATCTTTACCCAAATTTTGGGTATTGAGGTTACTTTGACCACCAAGGTTGAAGATTTTATAAAACACTCAGGCCCTAAGATAACCTATACGAAACAGCCATTACAAAATGAATTTTTCATTAAATCTAACGACCTCCTCTTTGAACAGGGCATAAACGATCTTCAGATCAAGATAAAAGACTGGGACGGTGTTCCTTGTTTTTTTGAGACAGGCGAACGGAGCAGTATCCCTTTTGATATTTTTTCGGCAAGTTTTTATTTACTGAGCAGATATGAGGAGTATTTGCCCCATGTAAAGGATGAGTTGGGCAGATTTCCACCTAAAACCAGTATTGCGTTACAAGAAGGGTTTTTGCAACGCCCTGTGGTTGACCTTTGGGCACAAAAACTATTAAAATTATTAAAAGAACGTTTTCCAGATCTAGTATTTAAAAAAAGAGCATATTCTTTTACTTCAATCATCAATGTGACCACTTCGCATTGTTATGCTTTAAAAGGGTTCTCAAGAAGCATAGCAGGTTTTTTTCTCGATTTAAGTAAGTTCAGAATTTCAGCTTTGGTGAAACGGATTGTAGTCTTGATGAATCCAAAAAAAGACCCTTATGATAACTTTGCCAAATTGATTGAAATTCATAAAGGTTTTAAGATTAAAACCATGTTCTTTTTCCAATTTGCAAAGCATTCTGCGCATGATAAAAATGTTTCTATTTACAGAAATAGATTCCGGTATTTGATAAAACTGGTTGCTGATTACAGTATTGTTTCCCTAAGCGCTTCAATGGAATCTTCACAAGATAATACGATATTAAAAGAAGAGAAAAAAGCACTTTCGAGCCTTATCAACCGACCAGTGCGATATTCTAGATTAAGGTATAATAAAGTGGTAGTGCCACAAACCTACCGCAATTTAATTGAGGCGGAGTTTACAGATGATTTTACAATGGGTTACACCCATTTTATGGGGTTTAGGGCGGGCACATGTACGCCGTTTTATTTTTATGATATTAATTTGGAAGTACAACAACCCATTAAGGTACATCCTTTTGTAGTTTGTGATTATGCTTTACAAAATCTCAAAAAACCGCAGCAGGTATTTGAAAAACTAGATTTTTTATACCAGCAAACAAAAGCTGTAAATGGATCCTTTTCCGTGGTGTTTTCAAATGAGCTTTTAGGGAGTAAGCACCGCATCAATTGGATGGAATTGTATGAATCAACTTTAAAACGCTACTATGTTTAAAAATAGGGTTACCGATGTATTTTTTGATTTGGACCATACCCTTTGGGATTTTGAAAAGAATTCTGCTTTAACCTTTAAAAGAATTTTTGAAAGTCATAAGGTTGATGTTGAGCTTAGCAGCTTTTTAGAAGTATACATCCCCTTGAATTTTCAATTCTGGAAATTATACCGTGAAGAACGAATAAGTAAACCAGAACTGCGCTATCAACGGTTGAAAAAAGCTTTTGATAAAGTAAGTGTAGAAGTTTCAGATGATAAAATAAACAGTTTGTCAGCAGCTTACATTGAGCACTTATCATCTTTCAACCATATTTTTCCAGGTACTTTTGAAATATTGGATTATCTCAAGCCAAACTATAAGTTGCATATTATTACAAATGGTTTTGAAGAAGTTCAAGAGAAGAAAATGAGAAATTCTAATTTGTTTCCTTATTTTGATGTTGTTGTAAATTCTGAAATGGCAGGGGTGAAAAAACCAGATCCTAAGATATTTGAACTGGCCTTAAAGAAGGCAAAAGTTGATGCCAATCGATCTATTATGATCGGCGATAGCCTTGAGGCGGATATTATTGGTGCAAAGAATATCGGTTTTCATGTACTCCACTTTAATTCGCACAAGGAAAAAGCCCATGATATTTGCGAAATGATTGACCATCTTGACGAAATAAAAAGATTTTTATAGAGTTATAGTAGGGTACATTAGGCATTGATTGTTTACTACGATACTGAATTGCTTTAAAATGAAAAGTCGCTTACTCAGTTTTATTTTGTTTGTTATTGGCATGGGCATTTTCTTGTCTTGTGCTGATGAGCAAAATTTTAACCAGTTTGACGACTTAAGTATTGAACCTACCATAGCTTCAAGTATTTTTTATTTTGAATCTGACGAGGAATTTATCAATTCAACAGGTTCGGGTGTGTTTTACACCCAAAGTTTTACTTTTCAAGCATTTAGCGAGGCGTTCGTTTCGGACAACATTCTTGATGGTACTATTATATATCAGGTAGAAAACACTACTAGCAAAGGGTTGAATATACTAGTTGAATTTTTAGATGAAAGTGGTGCTATTTTAGATAGCGAATTATTTATCATTGCCCCCGAACCTTCCCCTTTACTAGAACGACAGATTGCGTATGGTAACGGAGATAAGGATTTGGACATTTTAAGAAACACCGCGAGTATTCGAGTTAGTGGTGAAAACCTTGGTGACGCCAATAGCATATCTCCGATAGCAGCACCTAAAATCATCTTAAGATCAAGCGCAGAATTTAGGTTAAAACTAAGATGAAAAAATTCAAGTTAGTGCTGTTGATCATTCTTGCAGGAATGGCGGTGTCTTATGCGCAAAATAAACAATTGCTTTACGATTTCTACGAAATTCCGCAATCTCTCCTTTTAAATCCTGGGGTCAAGACTCCCTACAAGTGGCATTTTGGAGTTCCCCTTTTATCTGGGTTGGCGGTTCAAGCAGGCAGTAGCGGTTTAAGTGCTAACGATATTTTCGCGGCAGACGGTATTGATTTTAATACTAAGATTCGCGAAAAGGTCATTAATGGGCTTAGTCAAAATGATGTTTTTGGGGGTAGCGGTCAAATAGAAGTATTTCATGTAGGGTTTAGAAATGCAAGAAAACCAAGGGATTATTATTCCTTTGGAATATATGGAGAGGGCTATATCGCACAATTTTGGCCCAAAGATTTGGCGATTTTAGCATTTGAAGGGAATGCAAGCAATTTGGATAGAAGATTTAGCTTAAATCATTTGACTACCCAGGGCGAGGCTGTTAACGTGTTTCATTTTGGCTTAAACCGAAGGCTTGATGACAAATGGACCGTTGGTGCCAGAGCTAAAATCTATTCTAGTGTTTTTGAATTTAAATCTGTAAACAATAAAGGTTATTTTGTAACTACCCAAGGCGAAAACAATACCCTACGAAACACTGTTGTTGCTGACGTTACCATGCGCACTTCAGGTGTTGAAAGTTTACTTGATATTTTGACCGATGACACTATTGCCCAATCAACCCAACTGCCAAACTGGTTGCTGGGTAGAGCTTTATTAGGAGGGAATTTAGGTGTGGGTGTTGATTTTGGCTTTACCAAAAAACTTGGTAATAATTCATATTTGACGGCGAGTATATTAGATCTTGGCTTCATATACCATAATAACGATGTTAAAAATTATACCCTTAATGGCGCTGCTACGAATGAGGGAATTGAAATTATCCTTCCAGAAGATGTAGGCAATTTAAATGCTGATATTTGGGAAGACTTAATTGATGATTTTGAAAGAGAAGTCCCCTTTGATACGAATAATGAAGCCTTTTTCTCTCTAAGGCCTATAAAGTTGAATGCCTCCTTTCGATATAACTTTGGAGCGTATCTTGGAAATACTAAAAATTGTGATTGCAGCACGAGAGCAGTTGATGTAGCCGAAAACTTTGATTATAAAAATGCAGTGGGGGCACAACTGTTTATGATACATCGGCCTAGGGGTCCACAAGCTGCCATTACCGCCTTTTATCAGAAAAGAGTAGGAAAAACTTTGGCCATAAAAACAACCTACACGGCTGATAAATATAGTTTCACCAATATTGGTTTAGGCTTAAATCTACAAGCGGGTCCGGTCAATTTTTATGTTCTGGCAGATAATCTTTTATCCTACCAGAATATAGCTGATAGTAACTATGCATCCTTACAATTTGGATTTAATATCATATCTTGGAACGGTAATTGATAAACCTGGGTATGAAGCGTACGATACTACTGACAACCTTTCTTTTTGGTTTTTTTTTCTTTGCTAACGCGCAGTTAAATGACTATAAATATATTGTTGTACCAAAAAGATTTGACATTTTCAGAAATACCAATGAGTATCAAACAAGTGTCTTGATAAAGAAGCTTTTTTCTGAGCAAGGCTTTAATGTAATCTATGATGATACCATGCCCGTGGACTATGCACAAAATAGATGCTTAGGCTTAAAGGCCGATATCAACGATGTTTCTTCATTATTCATGACCAAGCTCACATTAACTTTAAAAGATTGTAACGATGTCCTGGTCTTTGATTCCGTTGAGGGAAAAAGTAAGGAAAAGGATTATAAGCTCGCCTTTAGGGAGTCAATATTCGAAGCTTTTGAATCTTACAAGGGCTTAAATTATAGTTATCAACCCAAAGAGAGGCAAAAAGCAGCGGAATCAGTAACCGTGAGCATTAAAGATGAGGTAACTTCTTCATCAGAACCTATGGTTCAAAAAGAAGAAGTTCCAACTACTGCTGCTAATGTGTCACAGGTTTTATACGCAAAGTCTGTTGAAAATGGATTTCAGTTGGTTGATGCCGAAGCAAATATTGTTTTGAGAATGACCAAATCAGCTATGGAAAATGTTTTCTTAATTGAAGATTCTTCCGTGAGCGGTATGGTATATTTGAAGGATGGTAAATGGTACCAAGAATCTACGGAATCAGGGCAAAAGAGCATAAAAGAATTGAATATTGAGTTTTAAAACTTATACTTGGTTTTCCACCTTTTTTTTAAAAAATCTTTTAAAGTGTTTTCTCTAGGATTATCTCCTGGAACGTAAAAATTAGTACCGCTGATTTCTTCCGGTAAAAATTCTTGTTCCATAAAATTATTTTCATAATCATGCGAGTAGGCATAACCATCACCATAACCAAGATCTTTCATTAAGGTAGTAGGCGCATTTCTAATAGCCAAGGGCACAGGGAGGTCGCCGGTTTCCTTTACTTGTTGTTGTGCTTTTTTTATGGCTACGTAACTGGCGTTACTTTTAGGGGAAGTGGCCAAATAAATGGCACATTGACTAAGAATAATTCTTGCTTCCGGATACCCTATGGTTGCAACGGCCTGAAAAGTAGTGTTGGCCAATACCAATGCCGTAGGGTTGGCGTTTCCAATGTCTTCAGAGGCTAGAATCAGCATTCTACGGGCTATGAATTTCACATCTTCGCCCCCTTCAATCATTCTGGCCAACCAATAAACCGCAGCATTTGGGTCACTACCTCTGATGGACTTTATAAATGCCGAAACAATATCGTAATGCTGTTCTCCAGTCTTGTCGTAAAGTACCGTGTTACTTTGTACTTTTTGAAGTACCAAAGCATTGTCAATAGTAACGGAGTCGCTATTTTCTGAATTGATTACCAGTTCAAAAATATTTAATAATTTTCTACCATCCCCGCCTGATAACCGAATCAAGGCCTCTGTTTCTACAAGCTTTATTTTCTTTTGCTGTAATTGTTTGTCCTCTTTTAAGGCCCGCTGCAGCAACGCTTCTAAGTCTTCTCTTGAAAAAGGGTTTAAAATATATACTTGACAACGGGAGAGTAATGCGGGTATCACTTCAAAACTTGGATTCTCAGTAGTTGCACCAATTAATGTTACCCAACCCTTTTCCACAGCACCCAAAAGGGAATCTTGTTGTGATTTACTGAATCTGTGAATTTCATCAATGAACAGAATTGGATTTTTGGTTGTAAAAAGCCCACCGCTCTGTTTTGCTTTTTCAATAATGGCCCGTACTTCTTTTACGCCACTACTTATAGCACTTAAGGTGTAAAAAGGTCTTTTACTTTCTAATGCTATAATATTGGCAAGCGTGGTTTTTCCCGTTCCAGGCGGACCCCAAAGCAGTAGTGAAGGTATGGTTCCAGTACTTATTTGATTGGTCAACGAGCCCGTTTTACCCACCAAATGTGTTTGACTTACATAATCCTCAAGGGTTTTAGGCCGCATTCTTTCTGCAAGTGGTTCATTCATTTGATAAAAATAAGCTAAAAATAAGGTGACAATTTAACCGTTTTTGAATTTTTGGTCAGTTAGTTGCATAGTATTGGTCATGAACGAAAACAATTATTTTAGGTTTTCACCTGTTAGTTTAGTATTTCCATTGCTCGCAATATTGTCCATTTGGACGGTATTTTGGGCTGAACTACAATTTGGTTTTAATCTAAACCAACACGGAATCTACCCAAGAAAATTATCGGGTTTACAGGGTGTTTTGTTTAGCCCATTTATTCACGGTTCTGTGGAGCATTTGTATAACAATACCATCCCTTTGGCAACGCTTACCTTATCGGTCTGTTATTTTTATAGAAATAGTGCGTTACGTATCATCGTGCTTGGGGTTTTACTTTCGGGTTTTTTAACGTGGCTCATAGGGAGGCCTTCGTATCATATTGGCGCTAGTGGACTCATTTATGTCTTGGCAAGCTTTATTTTTTTTAAGGGGGTTTTTACAAAATATTACCGACTTATTGCGCTCTCGTTAGCAATTGTTTTTATCTACGGCAGTATGTTGTGGTATATTTTTCCCGTTAAAGATGGTATCTCTTGGGAAGGGCATCTGGCAGGATTTTTAGTAGGGTTAGTGCTTGCAAAATTTTCCAAGACCAAGATTCCTTCTCCTAAGAAATATGCTTGGGAAAAAGAAGATTTTAATCCAGATGAAGATGCTTTTCTAAGACATTTTGATGAAGATGGTAATTTTATTGAAAACTTAAATCAAAACAATTCAGAAGAGGCTACTATTATCTACCAATATAAAAAAGCTGATGAAAAAGAATAAAATTAGGCAAGGCGTTGTCTAACCACTTCGTACAGAAACACCCCGCAAGCCACCGAAACATTTAAAGATTCGATTTCTCCCAATAGGGGCAGCTTTACCTTTTTATCCGATAGGTTCAGCACAGACGGATTGATACCTCTATCTTCGGATCCCATAATGATAGCTGATGGTAAGTTGAAATCAACCTCGTATAAGGTGTCGTCTGATTTTTCAGTAGCCGATACGATTTGAATTTCTGAGCTCTTAAGATAAAATATGGCATCTTTAAGATGGTCTACCTTGGCAATTGGAATTTGAAAAGCGGCACCAGTAGAGGTTTTTATGGTATCATCGTTAATAGGAGCAGCACCATTTTTTGGTACGATGATAAGATCAACGCCAGCGCATTCAGCGGTTCTTATAATGGCACCAAAGTTTCTTACATCGGTAATTTGATCTAGTAGCAAGAAAAGAGGATTTTTTTTAGAGGCTAAAACCTTTTCTGTAGCTTCTTCAAAGTCTTTGAATTCCACAGGCGAAATATTGGCAATAGCACCTTGATGATTGTTCTTGGTAAGACGATTGAGTTTGTCAATGGGTACGTAAGAGCTACTTATACCATTTTTACGGATGGCGAACTCAAGTTCTTTAAAAAGATCGCTATGGCTTCCTTTTAAGAGATAAACCTTATTGATTGGTTTTTTAGCTTCAATTGCTTCAAGAACCGCCCGTATGCCATAAATCTGACTGGTATTTTTCATAGAAAGCAAAAGTAAATAAAAAACCCACCTGATGAGCAGATGGGTTTGTGTATAATGGGCTTGTTTTTCTTATTTGTTTAAAAACTGAAAAACAGTATAAAGGTCATTCTCGTCCTTCAACTTTATTTTATTCTCTTTCATAAAATCCTTCAGGGCGCTTTGCTGGTTTCCACTAATAAGGTTTAATAATTTTTTATTACTTAGTTCTATCTCCTCAATTTTATTAGAGCCTTCAGCCTCTAAGTAGTATTCTTCAAATTGTGAAAAACGCGCTGGGGTATTTTTTACAAAAGTGTTTTCGGCTTTCTTCCCTTCTTTAAAAGTGACATTTAAGCGTTTATAGAGTTTATAATCTCCATCTTGTAAAAGGGTAAGATAGCCGTTTTGGGTTTTACCGGTTTTATCAATAAAAGTTTTGAAAGACATTGCTTTTCCATTGACGATTATTTTAATTTTCTTATCCCTTCCTAAAGCTTTGATGGCTTCTTCCGCTAAATTCTGTTGCTTTATTTCAATTTCTTCATTGTAGGCATTATAGCGATAAAATAAGGTGCCAGCATTTTCGGAACCATAATAAATTGGTGCCTGAGCAAAGTCATTTGACAAGTAGGGAGAACCCTCAATATTCTCTGACGAATAGGTCGATTTCTTTTTGGCATCATCTATAGAACCTAAGGCATATAAATATAATGCATCGGTAACCCCATTATCAGCAGCATTATTGTAGCTAACAAGCTGACCGGTTTGCTGGGCATTTAGTGAAAAAGTTAAAGAAAACAGAACTATAACTGGGAGTATTCTTTTCATGGCTTTAAATTTTACCTTTAATATACTAAAAATAGGAGTGCGCAGTATGTTGATTGGTAGTAATTTAACATTTATGTTCAAGAGATTTTTTTACTTTTTAACTGCACCTATGATTCATTCTGAAATAAAAAAAAGATACTACTGTGACGTAATATCTTTTTAATTCCGGTGGAGTGATTATTCTTTATTTATTTAAAAATTCCAAAGCTTTAAATAAATCTTCCTCATTTTTAACGTTAAGCTTTTCAGCTTTTAAAAATGCTTTAAATTCTTCTTTATCAGTAGTTGGAACAAGTTTTATTAGTTTTCCATTCTTAATCAGAATTTCATCAATTCTATTTGTCCCTTCTATTTCTAAATAGTATTCTTCAAACTTTGAAAATCGAGCAGGAATAGCTTTTACAAAAGAGTTCTGGGCTTTTTGACCTTCAGTGAACTTCACATCTGTTCTTTTGTATAGTGAATATGCGCCATCAACAAGTTTTTCTAAATAGCCGTTTTGGGTAAGTCCTTTCTTATCGATATACGTTTTAAAACTCATTTCGTTTCCATTGATTCTTATGGAAAGGTTTTTATCCCGTGCCAAGGCTTTTATAGGGGCGTCTTCAAGGTTGACATCCTTAAGTTCAATTTCTTCATTGTAAGCATTATATCTGTAGAAAAAATTGCCTTGTAGTTCATCTTTATAATACAAAGCTGTAGGCGAGAAATCAGAAGAAGTGTAAGCAGAACCAGATATGCCGTATGAACGGGCGTTTAGTTTTGATTTATCGCCACTTAAGGCATAGAGATAAAGTGCGTCACTAACACCATTATCTGCGGCATTGTTGTAGCTAACTAGTTGTCCCGTAGCCTGCGCAGTTACCATTTGTATGGTAAATAGAAAAACGAACAGAATTTGAATTGATTTTAACATCTTTATTTTTTTTCGAAAATAATTAAAATCAGTCCAAAACCACAACATATTATGTTATAATTAGTTTAAATCAGCTGAAATGGGTTTATTGTTGTTGCGTGTTGCGAATAATGTAGTTTTTGCGCCTTTTTTTGTCAATAATAAAAGGTCCTTGAGGTCACCGTCCAATATAAGGCCGCTGTTATCGTAGGGAACAGCTTTATAACCCGCTTTTTGGTCTGATAGCAGTACAAGGCCAGAAAAGGCATCCAACCGTGGCGTCTCTACTTCAGTATCATAAATATTGCCGGCCAGAATACAGTCTTCAAATCCATCGTTATTAATATCTAAAGTTGCAATGGAAAGTACAGGAAACATTTGCGCTTCTTTTGGAAGTACTTGTTTTGTGAAGGTTCCATCACCATTATTCAATAGTATTATGGATTGAAATTCGGTCGCGGATTTTTCCAAAGAAGTGGCGAGTTTGTCCCCATAGATATCCAAGATGGTTGCATTGGCAAATTCGTTATAGGTTTTAAATTTCTCTTTGATAAAGGGCATTTGTTGTGAGGAGCATTCTCGTCCCCGAACGGGAACATATTCGCCATTATATTGTTTGCTCAGCACGATATCGTTACTGCCATTGTTGTCAAAATCAGTAGCGTAAATTAAGAATGGCTTCTCTTTAGTGGCTTGAAATTTAATGTTTAAACCAACGTTGCCAACGATGTAGTCTTTATGACCATCGGCATTGATATCCGTTTCCTGAATGGAAAACCACCAGCCTTTTTCGTCAAGCCAATTGGTATGTGATGTACTGAGTTCAAAAACACCATTTTTATTCTCAAAAAAGCCAATACCGGTCCATTCGCCAACGGCAATAAAATCCATTATACCATCTTCATTAAAATCAGTAGGTATTATACTATTTATGATACCAAAATCACTTAAACCTTTGGCTTTGGTATGGGTGACATCTTTTAGAATACCATTGTCATTTTCATACAAGATGCTTCCTTGATGCTGAGGATATTTTTTAGGTACCGTTCTATTGCCAACCAATAGATCTAAATCACCATCCGCATCAAAATCTATGGTACTGACCGTTTTACCATTTTTAGGAAAATTGCTCAAGTTGTTTTTTAGATCTCTGGAGTAGGTGCCACTGCCGTCATTGATGTATAGTCTATCAGCGTAATAAGAAGAATTTTCTTCAAATTCATAGCCTCCGCTCACTATATAAAGATCAAGGTCACCATCAGTATCTACATCAAAAAAAACCGATTCCATATCTTCATAACCGCGATCAATATCAAAAATCCGATTGGTTTTTAATGTGAATCCGGAGTTGGTCTGTAGGTAAATAGCGCTCGCTTGCCCCGCAGCTCCCCCTATGAAAACATCTTCAAGACCGTCACCATTTACATCACCTTTACTCATAAAAGGCCCTAGGGTAGATTGTTTGTAGGGGAGTAGCACCTCTTCTTTAAAATCATCAAAAGCATTCTCTTTATGCACAAAATCGATTGCCGTTGTAGCTTGCTGAAAGTAAGCTTCTTTTTTTGTTTGGTTTGGTTGGTCGTTGGTCGCGGTGTTCTCTGCTAGAGTTATGGTTTGGTTTGCTGCTATATCTAAAAGTTGTTCGGTTTTTCCACTGGGCCATACAACCAATAGTGTATCTACTTTGGCAGTAGTTCCAAGGCCAAATAGTGCGCTGTTTTCTTGTGAAGACCTGTACCCGCGTATTCTTTTCGCTTCTATAAATTGTTTTTTACCAGCATACTGTACCGTAACCTTTGGGAAACTTTCAGAGCTACTGCCCTTGAATTTAAGTTTAAGATAGTTTACCCCTTTGTTTTCAATGGTATTGTTTTTATATAGTAGGGCGTTTTCGTCCATATTATTGATGACCAAATCAAGGTCGCCATCATTGTCAAAATCACCCTGAGCAGCTCCATTACTGAAGGTGTAGTCGTCTAATCCCCAAGTATTTGCATTGTTTTTGAAATCGAGATTCCCCTTGTTTTCAAAAAGAATATTGGGAAGCTTTTCTGAAGGCATTTCATAATAGAGTTCCTTTTTAAGTGCGGTCGGTACATTGTTGCCATAGCGCCTTCGGGCATCAAAAACCTTTCTTTGCAAATCGTTGTCCAGGGCATACCTTCTATAGCCATTGGTCACATAAATATCTTTGTCCCCATCCAAATCATAATCGCTCATTAATACGGACCAGCTCCAATCGGTATTGCTTGTTTTTGAAAGTTGTGAGATATTGCTGAACTTGTCATCACCCAAGTTTAACTGAAACGAATTATACATGTACTGATGATGAAAATCTGCTTTATTGATTAAATAATCAAACCTTGCCGTATTCATTGAAGCCATAAGGGTTTTAGATCGCTTATGGTCATTGGCGGCCATATCCAAAACAAAAATATCTTGTTTGGCATCGTTGTTGGCATCGGCAATGTCCACACCCATACCATAAAATGAGGTGTGTTTGGTATACGCTTTAATTTTATCGCTGAAAGTACCATTTTTATTATTGACAAATAGCGCATCAGGTATGTAGTAATCACTTGCAATATAAATATCTTGCCAACCATCATCATTGATATCACTTACAGCTAAACCTAAGCCAAATATGGGTCGTTCAAGACCTGCTTGTTTGGTAACATCTTCAAATACGCCGTTATTGTTTTTATATAAATGGGAGGAATTAAAATAGATGGCTTCTGGGTTATCTTTCACTAATCGATATAAGTTAATAGGGTCAACACCATAGTATTCATTCTCGTTCATTACAATACAATCTAGATCACCATCTTTATCATAATCAAAGAAGGCAGATTGCGTGCTGATACCTTGATCGGAAAGACCTACCTCTTTCGCTTTTTCTAAAAAAGTAGTATTCTTTTGGTTGATGAACAACAAATTTTCACGTTGGTCGCGAGTTTTGGGTCCCCCTTGAGATACGTAAATGTCCATCCATCCATCAGCATTGACATCTGCGAAAGCTACGCCGTTGGACCACTGTTTTCCTTCATTGATGCCCGCGCTTTCTGAAATATCTTCAAAGACAAAATTCCCTTTGTTCAAAAAGAGTTTGTTAGGTACTTGGTTGCCGCAAAAAAAGATATCTAAAAGGCCATCATTATTAATGTCTTCCACACCAACGCCAGCACCATTGTAGAAGTAGTCGTAATTGAAAAGGTTTTCATTGGTCTCCACGTTTTCTGTAATGGTATTGGCGAACAGAAGCTTACTATCAGTGGGCTTTATTTTTTCGAAAATAGTGCTAGTATTCGCAACCGAAGATTCATTCTTGTTGGCTTGCTTTGGCCGTTCTTTAGTAGGATTATTACACGAAAGGATTAGCCCTGTAAATAGTAATAAAATATAGGCGGCACCAACGGAAGAACTATTTTTTTTTTGATTTATAACAGGCATAATATAGTTTAATCTAGGGCGAATTTATGAATTTTATTTGGCGCTAAGGTAAATATCATAATCCTTGATGAATGCAATTAGGAAAGAATTAAAAAAAAGCTGGCGTAGAAGTCTTGTTGTAAAGAAAAAGCTGTTAAAGTTTATTTAAACTATAAGAATAAGATAGTTAAGATAATTGAAAGAACGCTGGGAAAGAAGAAGATAGTATACAAAATAGTGCAACCTCTAAAAAGAGGCTATTCAGATGTAAAAGGTAGGGTGAAGATTTTAAAATAGGGTATAAAAAAACCACCTCAAGTTGAGGTGGTTTTAAGTATAAAAAAATTGGAATCTTATAATTTAGTCAAAGTAAACGAAAACTCGTAAGTGTTGCCGCTGCAACCTCCGTCAGGATTGAAATCTTCCATCACAAAAGTGATGGCATCAACCGGAACATTGATATCATAAGTATAAGTGCCAACTACTGTTTGGCCAATACTTCCATCACCGCAGCCTAGAGAACCAGAGTTAATCGATCCACTTAGTCCTTGTATTTCATTACAAATTAGAGCAAAAGACATAGTGTAAGCTGAGTCAAATCCTGCAGGATCATATAAAAATTGGAAAGATCTACTAGTTCCATCAGCAACAATTTCTACAGAGGGTTGTGTAAAACCATCGCCAATTCCAAAAGGAGCAGACCCAGTCAATTGAGTCATACTATATGTTCCTGTAAAGAATGTTTCAGGCACAGGGCATATTACCGTTGGAAAATAAAGGAACGGAGAACTAAAGAATGAGCCCCCTAGGTTATTTGGGTTTGAGTTGGTAGAAGAAAATGTTCTACCATCAGAAAGCACCAATTCAAAACGAATCTGGAATTGATCACCACCAAATATATCAGCTTCAGCAACACCTGTAAAGGCTAATAAGTCAGCCAATGGTGCAGTGAACGATCCTCTAGGAAGGCCAAAAGGACCTACCTCAAAAGTAGAAGCAGATATAGTTGTAAACAACGATTCCGCAACATCTAAATCAGTCGCTCCTGGAAGTACTGTATTATCTCTAAAAGCAACAAATACATCAACATCCGTTACAAGAGTACCTAGTTCAATATCTTGAACTTCAAAATCAAGAGAAAAATTAGCCGTTGGATCTCCAATTGGTAAATCAGATGAATTAATTGCTATTGTTCTCATAACAGCCCCTCTGGTAACGTTGTCAATAACGTCTCCGATCACCGCGTCTCCTTCATCGCAACTCACTCCTAAGAGTAGTGCGATTAAGGGTAACATAAAATATGTTTTAAAATTTCTTTTCATCATTATTAAATTTTAGTTAGCAGGTGGAAATGCTGGGCTAGCTGGATTAGTATCCCAGAACACTTGCGATGTTAAAGTTGTTCTTTGCGTTAAGTTAGGGTTCGTGATGACCTCGTTTTGAGGGTACAAGAACGTTCTAGGGTACGGGCCAGGATTTGCCTGCCAGTTTGGAAATACTGTCGTTGGAAAACCTGTTAACCTGTAATAGTTATAGGCTTCTGTAGCTCCACCAAATAAGGTAGTGAAATACTGCTCTGCAAAAATATCTTCTTTGGTTCTTTCAGTTGTTTGCCAGTTAAAGTTAGCTGTAGCCAAAGTAGATCCAGAGGCAGCGTTGTTAAAATCGTCAACAATACCGTCAATATAAGCAGTAACCTCTGCTGGACTTGCTCCTACAGAAAGGTCGGCGGATCCATCAAGAGCACCAAAGCTCTGCACTTTAGCAATGGACTTTTCTAATCCAGCCCTCATAAAAACAGCTTTATCAGCATCACTTGTTGCCATTTCACCTCTCCAAAAATCAACATAAGAAGCTAAAATGATGGGCTCGATACCAGCACCACCACCACCTAGGCCTAAACCTACGTTAGCAAAACGGTTGTCATCAAATAAACCTGCAGTAGGGTAAACACCAACAGCAGTTCTAAAGAAGTTATCTGGTGGGCCACCTTCATTGTTACCATGTGAACGACCCCAATAGCCATTTGGCACACTACAATAGGTATAGTTATTATCAAAGTAATGTGGTGGCGGAATTGCCAACGAACATTGCAGTACTTCTGGATCGGCTGGACCATCAGCACCAGGCGTAGTTGGATTTTGACGATAGAAATAATATCTAATTCTAGGATCATCATTATTCAACATCGTTTCCATTAACCAGTTTGACTGAAAGATATTTGCTCCAGAAGGAGTGTAATCCGATGCATAATCTGGATGTCTGGTATCTGGTTGTAATTCACTATCACCATAAGCAAACTCAAAATCATCTGCTGTATCAGAAATAAAGTTACCGCCAGCGATAATCGCGTTAAAAGCAGCGGTGTTACCAGTATACACATAAGAACGTAATCTAATCGTATTGATAAGTTTTACCCACTTTGTAGTATCACCATCATAGAATAAATCTGTAGCGCCTTGTAACCCGGGGCCACTAGCTAGTAAGGCCTCTGCCTCATTCAACAAACCAAAAGCCGCAGCGTAAACTTCTTCTCCACTATCTAAAAGTGGCGCAGGAAATTCAGCTGGATTTAAGGCTTGACTGAAAGCAGCCTCACCAAGATAATCTGCTAACAAGAACAACATGTGTGCTTGTAAGGTTTTACCAACACCAATATGGAAAGAGAAATCTACATCTGTTTCACTATCGATTAATTCTAAGTTAACAACATTACTGAACATACCAGCTTGTACTCCGGCACCAGGGCCGTTAGTACCACTACTGTAAGTTCTTGACCAAATAGCGTTAAAGGTATCGCCAGGGTACGTGTTAAAGTAATCCAAGCCATTTAAATAATCTATACGGGTCAATTCAGCTCCACGATCACTTATTACCGCCATATTAGAGGCGTAAGCAAGCTGAATGGAGTTCAATATTAGATTCGGGTCACCTTGATTGGCGGCCAAATCGTTCGGACTTACGGTTAAGTCCAATTCTGTCGTTTCGCAAGCTGTAAACATTCCACCTGCGATAAAGACAATCGAAAAATATTTTAAAAATTTTCTCATAGTTTCTATATCATTTACAATTTTAATTAGAATGTAGCTTTAAGACTGATTCCATACCTTCTTGAGCTAGGCCCGTTGATAAAGTCAAATCCTCTTGAGTTACCAACACCAGCACCTTGAACGTTAGGATCAAAATTAGCACCATCAGGCGTATTATAAGCATCAAACCAAAGGTTGAAGCCTTGAGCTGTTAGGGTCAAACTACCAAACGGTGTTTTATCCAAGAATTTTGCTGGGAACGAATACCCAAGTGAAACTTCTTGTAACCTTAATACGGAAGCGTCATAAATTTTTGCTTCAGCTGGGCCGAACAATACGTTTGAAAAATAGTATTCAGAGTTGTTGATCTGAGTAGTATTGGGCAAACCTGTAGTTTGATTTACACCAGGCAAGATATAAGTGTTCTCACGATTCAGCGTCTCGGTAATAAGACCACGACCTAGTAGGGTTGCAACCGTACTTGATAAGATGTCACCACCTTTGATATGACTTATTTGAAAACCTAAGTTCCAGTTCTTAAAACGTAAAGTGTTGATGAAGTTCATCGTATAATCTGCAACCGCATCACCAATAATTGGCACATTACCGTCTCTATCAGATTCCGTAATAACATAGACACCGTTATCATTAACTTCAAAGGCACCATTTTCGTCTCTACTAAAAGCAGTACCTACTATAGTACCTAAAGACTCACCTTTAATTGCAGCGTTACCACCTACAAATAAAGTACTACTACCTGCGTAGATAATAATGTCTTGTTCTTGTTCAACAACGGTTTCATTGTTTGTAAAGAAATTTACCAATGAATTCCATTGGAAATCTTTCCCTTTAAACAAATCAACTCCAAGAGAAGCTTCAATACCTTCATTTTGTATTTCACCAATGTTTGATTGTGTTAAAGTAAAACCTGTAGAAGGTGATAACGGCTCTAAAACAATCAAATCATTTGTTCTTCTATCAAAATAAGTAAAATCAACAGATACTCGGTTATTGAAAGCCTTCGCTTCAAAACCTACTTCAAATTCTTGAAGTAATTCTGGTTTTAAATCTGGATTAGCTCTAAAGTTATCTACTTGATTGGTGGTAATGGAAGTACCTGCAAATTGATCGGTAAACACTTGCGTGTTTTGCTCAATCACACCAACGGTTGGGTAGGCTTGATTGGTATCAAAGTTTGCTGAAGTACCAAAACTAGCTCTTAACTTTAAAAAGTTTAAGCCATTTTGTGACTTAAGACCAGTAAAAGCATTTGTTGGTAAGAACGATAAACTAGCACCAGGATACGTAATACTGTTGTTTGCAGAGTTGAAATTGGATACCCAATCTTTTCTTGCTGAAACGTTCAAGAATAACATGTCATCATAATCCAAAGTAGCCTGCCCTAAAAGACCTAAAATGTTTCGTTTTCTTGAGAATTGCGTTGGAAGTTGATTTTCATAGTTGAAATGTCTCTGGATACCAAATACAATTTGTCCTGTACTCAATACACCTTGACGATCAAATTCATCTTGTCTAGCAGTTGCACCGGCAGTAAAGCTCAAGCCCAATTTTTCAGATAGATCATAGTTACCGTTAATGGAGAAAAAGTGATCCCAAATAGTGTTGTTGTTATCAAAGGTATTTAAGAAACCAAAGATTGCATTGTTAAATTCTACACCACCTCGGTTACCACCATTAATGTTTCTTTCATTGTAAAAATCAAGACCGGTTCTCCAGTTGATATCAATATTGTCATTTAATGCATAGGTTAAACTAGTGTTCCAAAAGAAACGGTTTGTCAACTGACGGTTTCTAACGTTTGCCGCTGTCCAACGTGGGTTGATAATGTCATTACCATTACGGTAGTAAACACTAGAACCATCAATTGGGTTTTGAAATGGTAAGCCCATTAAATCAACACTACGAGGTGTAAATAAAACGTTACCGTAAACAGAAAGACCTAAAGTACCATTACCCCTACTCGCTGCAATAGGAGGAGTTCTGTAGTCGGTACGTGCATAGTTCATCGTTCCACTAACAGTGAATCGGTTTGATAACTGTGAACGTCCACCAACTGAAATATTCATTCTATTTAACGAGTTACCTGGAGTAAATCCTTTTTCATCAAGGTAACCAACATTTACATTAAATGTAGTTTTACCGTCTTCAGATCCACCTGCAACGTTTACAGAAGTATTGCTGTTCCAACCTGGAGCAAAAAATTCTTCTACACCGTCGTAAGGTCTCCACTCGTAACGAGCATTTTGCAATTCTGGGAAGGCATCGATTGTAGACTGTACACTAGTCACCGAATAAGGGTGATTAATAGTACCATCATCTTGAAGACCCCATCGAGAAGCAAAAGCGTTAGGACCACCCCAACCTGCTAAACCGCTTCTATCAAAACTTGGTCCCCAGTTACTGAAGAACCATCCGAAGAATTGGTCAAAACCGTTACCATACTCATTTTGGTAGTCTGGTAAAGATGCATATTCGATCGTATTGAACGTTTGGTTAACGGTAATTTCAGTTTTCTTTTTACCACCTGCACTGGCACCAGCTTTAGTAGTAATCAAGATAACACCGTTTCTACCAGCCTGTCCGTACAGCGTAGCTGCGGCCAAACCTTTTAATACTTCAATGTTTGCAATGTTGTTTGGATCAATATCCAAGAAACGTGAAGAACCTGTGTTTCCATCAAGGAAGTTTCCAGGCTCATTGGTGTCATTACTGAAAGGCACACCGTCAACAATAAATAAGGCTTGGTTACTTCCAGAGAAAGAACTTAGACCCCTTACTGTTACGTTTGTTGCAGAACCAGAAGCACCACCAGCAGCTGTAATGTTTACACCAGCAGCTTTACCGGCAAGAACCCTGGCGACATCACCTTCAGTTCTATTCTCAAGTTGGTCAGAGCCTACGGAAGTCACGGCATAACCCAGTGCTTTCTTTTCTCTCTTAATACCTTGAGCGGTAACCACTACTTCTTCCAATGCTTGCGCATCTTCTTCCATTTGTACATTAACTGTACTTCCTGCACCAACTGTTCTTCTGACGTCGCTTTGTCCAATATAAGTGAACAAAAGGCTTTGGCCTGCGCTCGCTGTAATTGAATAATTTCCATCAAAATCTGTTTGTGTACCATTGGAAGTACCTTCCACGACAATGTTAACCCCAGGTAACGGCAGACCATCTGAATCTGTAACAGTACCTGAAATCGTCTTGTCTTGTGCAAATGTTAAGTGCACGACAAACGCCAATAAAAGCGTTAAGATTCCATTTAGTTTTGTTCTCATTTTTAAATTATTTGAATTAGCTAGCCGCTAAAATCATAATTTCATGTTAATAATCCAAACTAATTTCACTAAAATTTCACACTTGCCTCAAATATTAACCTTTAAGCAAAATTTATCATTGATATTAATGACTCGTTAAATAGACCCTGTATATTTTGCTAAATCCTTAGCAAGGAGCTCGTTTGAGCCTAAAACAAGGTTTTACAATCATCGGGATTCATGAGATGAAGGGATGCGAATTGAATTTCTTAAAAAACGGTATTATTTAAGAATCGTTAACAATTAGGTTTTCGTAGGTAGACTTAAGGAGATGAGAACCTTTTCTAGAGGGGTATTTTTAGGAGTGCTATGATCTTTCGGTAGGGTTCGTTTCTTGAGTAAGAAAGTCTGCCCTTATGCCTTCCTGCAAATCAGGCATATTCACTTTAAGGTTTGAAGGAGCTAACTAGCGTGGCTGAAAAATTCACAAAAAGCAATATGCACATATATATAGGTAAGCATTATAGTTCATTTCTTTGGTTGTCACCCAAACTGACCTAGCGATTTTATGATTCAATAAGTCCGGTCGGTTTTGGTGGGTCTGGCGCTATGAATTTTCTTAGTGCCACAAACCATTTCAGTGCCTTAGGGTTATAAGTCCAATGAGGGAAGGGTGTATCGTAAAATAATTAGTGCTGTATGGGTGAGGTGTAACAATTAGGAGGGCTTATTTATTTGAATGTTATAGTAAATAAATTTATTTATACACTGACCTAGAATGGATGACTGGGTAGGTAAATTGGTAATTATGGTTCTAAATGCTTGGATATCGAAAAACAATTTCTAAAATAACTAGTCTCAGATTTGAATTATTCCGAAATATCATTACATTTGCAGCCCCAAAAAATGGGGTTATTTGATTTTTTAATACAGATAATAATGCCAACAATTTCACAATTAGTAAGAAAAGGAAGGGTCACAATTACCAAGAAGAGTAAATCGGCCGCTTTGGATTCTTGCCCACAAAGAAGGGGAGTTTGTACGCGTGTTTATACTACTACACCTAAAAAACCAAATTCAGCAATGCGAAAAGTTGCTAGGGTTAGGTTGACCAATGGTAAGGAAGTGAACGCTTACATCCCTGGAGAAGGGCATAACCTCCAAGAGCACTCGATAGTATTGGTAAGAGGCGGAAGGGTAAAAGATTTACCAGGAGTTAGATACCATATCGTTCGTGGAGCGCTTGACACCGCAGGTGTTGCGGGTAGAACACAACGTAGGTCTAAGTATGGTGCAAAACTCCCAAAGAAGTAAGAAAAAACTTTTAGTTAAGAAACGATGAGAAAAAGACAGGCAAAAAAACGACCGTTATTACCAGACCCAAGGTTTGGCGATCAACTGGTAACACGTTTTGTAAATATGATGATGTGGGACGGAAAAAAATCCGTAGCGTTCAAAGTGTTTTATGATGCAATTGATATTGTAGAAGAGAAAAACACTGATGAAGAGAAAACTGCATTAGAGTTATGGAAAGATGCATTATCCAACGTAATGCCACACGTAGAGGTGCGCAGTAGAAGAGTGGGAGGGGCTACCTTTCAAATTCCAATGCAAATTAGACCGGACAGAAAAATTTCAACAGCTATGAAGTGGTTGATTCTTTATGCGCGCAAGCGTAATGAAAAGTCAATGGCACAGCGATTGGCCGCAGAGGTTTTAGCTGCCGCAAAAGAAGAAGGTGCTGCGGTGAAGAAAAGAACTGACACGCACAAAATGGCTGAGGCAAACAAAGCATTTTCACACTTTAGATTTTAAGAATAGAAAATGGCAAGAGATTTAAAATACACAAGAAATATAGGTATTGCGGCACATATTGATGCTGGAAAGACTACCACTACAGAACGAATTTTGTTCTACACGGGTGTTAGTCATAAGATTGGTGAGGTGCACGATGGTGCTGCAACTATGGACTGGAT
>CAYGUO010000009.1:0-7975 GCA_964353095.1 uncultured Flavobacteriaceae bacterium
TCTTTGTACAGCTCAACAATAGCTTTGGTAATACCGTTTCGATCATCAATGGTTTTCCATTTTCCGACAATCTCTTGCGAATTCATTGATAAGGAAGTAAAAAGGCATAGCAATGCCAGCACAATTCGTGATTTATTCATTCTTTTTCTTTCTAAAAACACTTTTTTTCATCGAATGCAAGGTTGCATTCAGCTCAAACCCGAGCAGCAAGATATTAGAATTTAACCATATAAACACCATCAAAATAAGTAATCCTCCTAAAGCTCCGTAAAGCTCATTATAACGGGCAAATTTTTCAACATAAACCCCAAAATAATAAGAAGTGGCAACAAAAAGTAGTGTAGTCATCAAGGCTCCTACTGAAAAAAAACGGACTTTTCTTCCTTCTGCTGTTCCAAAATAGTATAAGATTGCCGTTGTGAGATACGAAAGCAACATAAAGAAAACAACCTTAGCCCATTCGATACCAATAGCGTCACTCTTTTGAACATCATAACCTAGTTTTTTTCCTAAGTATTCTGTGGTATACTCTAAAATATAAAACTCGAAATAGACAAAAACTACAGCACCTACAATAAGTAAAATGGATAGTATTAAACCCACCATAAGTGCATATGCATATTGCCTAAAAAAATTTCTTGTTAATTCAATATGATAGGAGTTTTCAAATGCGCTAAAAATGGCATTTACTCCATTGGCCACTAAAAAAATTGAAATAATAAAGGCTGATGAGAGCAGGCCACCTCTTTTTTGATCTTTTATTTGTTGGTAAATCTCCCCAAAATATTCACTGGTGGCACTGGGTAAAAATGATTCAAGAAACATTAAAAACTGAAAATCAAAATCTTCCGCACCAACGCTTACATACGGTATAACAAAGGGTATCAGCGTCACCAAGAAAATAAGTAGGGGAAATAGTGCCATAAAAAGGCTAAAAGCAATGGAACTGGCCCTACTTGACAAGGTACCCTTTACGATACCTACAATATAAATTTCTAATAAATTATAAATGGAAAGCCCTTCAAAACCTGGTAATCGAATAGATTTGAATAATTTAACCAACCAATTAACAATTGGTATCTTGGCTAGTTTTTGTTCAATGGCATCTGACATTTAAACCGCTTTTAGGCTAAGGTCCATATTGTACACAGAATGCGTTAAAGCCCCAGAAGAAATATAATCAACTCCACATTCCGCATATGCTCTAATGGTATGTTCATTAATACCTCCAGAAGATTCAGTTAAGCATTGATTCCCTATTAATTTAACTGCGGTTTTTGTATCCTCATAGTTAAAATTATCAATCAGAATGCGGTAAACGCCATCTGTTTTCAATATTTCCGTAATTTCATCAAGGTTTCTAGCCTCAACTATAATCTTTAGATTTCTATCGGTTCTATCAAGATATGCTTTCGTCTTATTGATGGCATTTGTAATACCGCCTGCAAAATCAATGTGATTGTCTTTCAACATAATCATATCATACAATGCAAATCGGTGATTTTCTCCCCCTCCTATTTTAACCGCCCACTTTTCAAGGGCTCGAATGCCGGGCGTTGTTTTTCTGGTATCTAATATTTTAGTACTTGTACCTTCAAGTAGTTTGACAAAAAAATTAGTTTTGGTAGCTATAGCGCTCATTCGCTGCATGGCATTCAACACCAATCGTTCTGCTTTAAGAATACTTTGGGATTTACCTGAAACATAAAAGGCAATGTCTCCGTATTTCACCTCTGAACCATCTTCAATAATAGTCTCAATAACTAAATCAGCATCAACATAGTTAAACACCTGCTTGGCAAAAGACACTCCAGCTAAAACACCCTCATCTTTGACCAATAACTTTGCCTTACCAACTGCCGTTTCAGGAATACAAGCTAAAGAACTATGATCACCATCCCCCACATCTTCTCTGATTGCGTTGGTAATGATGATAGCTAACTCCGCTTCAAATTGTGCTTCAGAAATCATAATCAATTTTTGTGTTTAAGCTAAAATACTAAAAAGGTTTTCTATAAAAATCTTCTCAATAACAAATACTATTTTTACATAAGGTTTTTATAGTATGCAGATAAAGTTATTAGTTGTAGGAAAAACGGATGGCCAGGAGCTGTCCAATCTAATTTTGAACTATCAAAATAGACTCAAACACTATGTCAAGTTTACGCTAGAGTTTGTTCCTGATATTAAAAATTCTAAAAACCTGTCAGAGGACGAACAAAAAAAACAAGAGGGTCAAGTAGTGTTAAAACATGTTTCCAATGCTGATTTTTTAGTGTTATTTGATGAAAAAGGGAAACAATTTTCAAGTTTACAATTTGCCGACGTACTCCAAAAAAGAATGAATAGCGGAATTAAGAACTTAATCTTTGTTATTGGTGGTCCTTATGGTTTCAGCGATGCGCTATATGAAAGGTGCAACCAAAAAATAAGCCTTTCTAAAATGACTTTTTCACATCAAATGGTACGTTTGTTTGTTGTTGAACAAATCTATCGCGGTTTTACTATTCTGAAGAATGAACCTTACCATCATCAATAAGCTTTTCAGCTGTATTGACTTGATATTTGTCTAAAAAATGTTCTACTTTCTTTATCATCTTATGATGGGGCATGGTTTGCTCATCGCTTTTTTCAAGGGAACTGACCATATTATCTGAAACTTCTTTTAATCGATCTAATTCTTCCGAAATAAAGTTGAGTATCTCCATTTGTCGTTCTGGTATTTTTTCAACTTTTAAGACGTATTGCAAATCTTTAATGTTTTTCATGTGCGATGCAAAAACATGGGACTGGTGCCATGCAATCTCTTCCAACTTCTTCTTTTGAGACATGATTCGATTAATAATCGGATTTACGATGAAAAATATTTCAAATAACACTATAAACACTGAAAAAATGGCAAGTTCCATCTCAATAATACGCATACCCTTAATATCTTCTTCCGATTTTTTTTGAAACTGAAAAACGATATCGTTCATGATTGTGGTAAAACGGTCCACCCGATATCGAATATCATTAAAGCTTACGCTATCAATCTTTCTTAAATCACTCAAATTCCATTTAAACCAGTTAACATAAGGTTCCAATTTCTTGAAATTGGCCAATATTGCCTCGTTATCCAAGGGGTCAATACCCAGATTTTCACTACCCTCTTGCAGTATAGTGTTCATTTGGTATAACTTGTTTAAGGTTAATTTTACTTCAGAAAAATCACAGTTATGGTATCTACATGAGTATACTTCGTTCAATAAGCGTTGACTTAAAGATCGTTGGCGACCCGCCAAATTAACGATCATAGCCGTGGAACGTTGCTTATTTAAGGAATATTGGATAATAGATTGAATGGCAAAAGTCAATACTATTATAGACACTACCAGCAAATAGTAAGCCCTAAAACCTTTTTTAAAAACCTCTTTCTTTCCTATTTTCAATCGTAGCTTCTTTTAATATTAAGAATTTACCTACAATTTAAGTTGAAAATAGCTCTATTAATTAAAAATGTTGTGAAAGGGAACTTATTGCTTGTGAACGGCTACAATATTTGTTTTGTACGTTTATTTAGATCGGGCTTAATAGAGTACTCTGAATTTTATGGTGTTCTCTACATTTTTCAAAGCCTTAATGACATCTTTATTATATTCTTTATCCAAATCAGAAATAACATAACCAACTTCAGCATCTGTAGATAGATATTGTCCGGTTATATTCATTTCATATTTTGCCAATACCTCGTTGATTTTAGCCATCACCCCTGGAACATTTTTATGGATATGAAGAAAGCGATGTGCATTATTTTGCTTGGGTAATCTAATATTGGGGAAATTCACGGCATCCACCGTATTACCAGAATTTATGTAGTCCATTATTTTATTCGGAACAAAATCAGCAATGTCACGTTGGGCTTCCTCTGTACTACCTCCAATATGGGGAGTCAAAATTACATTTGATAAACCTTGGAGTTCAGTAACAAAATCGCCATTACTTCTGGGCTCTTCGGGGTACACATCAACCGCAGCACCGCCAAGTTTACCATTTTTTAGTGCTTTGACCAATGCGGCTATATCAATAACAAAACCTCTTGACAAATTGATTAACATGGCACCATCACGCATTTGGCCTATTTCTCTTTCTCCGATAAAATTCTTATTGGCCTTATTATCATCAATATGCAGGGTTACCACATCAGAAACCGACAATAAATCTTCCAGCGTATTGCATTTTATGGCATTCCCTAATGCTAAACGATCTGCAACATCATAATAATAGACACGCATACCGATAGCCTCGGCGAGAACAGAAAGTTGTTTTCCAATATTACCGTAACCTACAATTCCAAGATTTTTACCTCTTACTTCTTGAGAATTTAATGCGGTTTTAAACCATTTACCTTGATGGATTTCAGCACTTCGGGCGAAAATACTACGCTTGAGCATTATAATCTGTCCTAATGCCATTTCAACTACGGAACGTGTATTGCTGTATGGGGCATTAAAAACGACAACCCCTTGGTTTTTTGCAGCTTCTAAATCAATTTGTGTTGTTCCAATACAGAATGCTCCAACAACGAGCAATCTATCCGCTACCTCCAAAACTTTTTTGGTGACTTGGGTTTTTGAGCGAATACCCAAAACATGCACTCCTTTTATTCTTTCTTGCAGCTCCTCTTCAGGTATGGCATTTTTGACCAACTCTACTGAAAAACCCTGTTCAGAAAGATTATCAAACGCATCAGGGTGAACGTTTTCAAGCAATAATATTTTGATTCTGTTCTTAGGATATGATATTTTTCTGGGTAAATCGTTCACGAATAAAAATTCATTTAAATTAGGTGTAACATAATCTGCATTGTTTGCGGCTTTCTCTCGGTGTACATTTTCTGTATAAGCAAAGAATTTATCAGCAATACCCGCTTCCCGCATCACATAATCGCTGTAACCATCTCCAATGACCTGTACTTCACCTTCTAAATTAAGGTTTTTAAGACACTCTATTTTTCCATTATGTGAAGAGAGTACATTGTTGGCATCAAAACCAACAATATTCCCTACTTTGTCAAATTCAAAAGTATTGGCATAAACGCGTTCAGAAGGAATATTATATTCGGCTACAATAGGATCAATAAACTCTTTAAAGCCGCACGAAATCACATAAATATCATCACCATAGTTTTGAAAAAAAGCTTTGTTCTCTTCAATGGATTTTGAGATTTTTTGCTTCAATTCATGTACCAATCCTTCTAAATCATCTTTATGGGCCTGTAAAAGTTTGATTCGCCGTTCTAATGATTCCGTAAAAGAAATATCTCCATCAATACCTAAGTTGGTTATTTCTTGAATTTCAGAAAGTACTTCATCCTTGTTTGACTTGTTCTTCAAGGTCATTTCAGCCAAAACATCAAGAGCTTCTACCCGTGTTAAAGTGCTATCAAAATCAAAGACATATTTTCTGCCTGTACCAACCATCCCTAAAAAATTAAGCCCTAAAAATAAACATTATATCCTTCGACAATTTTGAGGCCATGAAAAAAAGTGTTTTGAAACAATTTCTTCAGAAATCAATATTAAATCCGCATCGAATCAAATGAAAAATTCAGGATTTGACATTTTAAAAAGAATCAATTTTTTAAAAAGGCAATCACTTCTTTTGAAAAATCTTTTGTTTTGTAGGTTTCATTGTGATTACCAGGTACTATTTTTAAAATTGCATTCGGAATTGCATTTTTTAATTCTTCAGGGCTACCATTATCCAAATCTTCATCTCCTGAAATAACCAACACTTTATTGGTTAATTTACCCAAAGCTTCAATTGAAGTAACCGGTTGAAACTTTTGTTGTAGATGAAGTGAGCGCAAATCAGCACCTATAGAAGTAGCATAGGCAACTGCGCCTCTCGTCATTTCATTGGTATTACCCTCAAATGCCTTTGCAAATTGTATCCTTCTATCCCAATTTGGGTTTGTAAAATCAATACCCATGCCACCTAAAACCGCCTTTTTTATAATTTTGTCTTGTGTCATTAATTTCGCCAAAACAATACTTCCCCTTGAATAGCCCACAGCAGCAATTTGATGGATACCAAGCTTAGCAAGTAATAATTTTAAATCTTTGAGCTCTGCATCATCTGCATAATCCCCATCCTTTTGAGGCTTCTCGGATGTGCCATTCCCCCTTAAATCAGGCACAATAACCTGATAACCTTCCGCTAATAATTCCTTTTTTAAAATTGACTTATCCCACATCGTTCCGTCATTTATAAAACCATGCAGCAGTAGCAAGGGATAGCCATCGCCTTCAATAACGTAGGCAATTTTAACACCATCAAAAGAAGTTAGCATTTTGGTTTGTGCAGCAGCACTCGGAAAACAGCTAACAACGAATACGATAATTAAAAGAAATTTCATTTTTAAAACTATTATTGAAGTATTAAAACCAGCGTCTAACGGCCTTACAGTATAATTGATACTCTTTACCAAACAGACTGGTCAATGCCTCTTCTTCTTGTTTAATTTGAAAATGATTCATGAAATACACAAATCCTGCCGCTAGCATGGTATTAAAAGCATTTCCAAGCTTTAATCCGAAACCAATTAGTAAAAGTAACATTGCCAAATACATGGGATTGCGACTGTACCTATATATTCCGGAAACAACCAAACTTGAGGCTTTTATAGGTTTAGAAGGGTCTACAGTCGTTTTTGCTTTGCGAAATTTAAATAATGCCAATAAAATGATTAAAAATGATAGACCCCAAACCACATACATCATTATGGTTCTACCAAAAAAATCAAATTGACCGACTGGTAAAAATAGTGCTAAAACGTACATGAATACTGCAAAAATCAACATTACCAGTACGGGAGGTATCTTTATTTTCATTTATGTAAACTATTTCATTGGCACTAAAATACTACATTAGCTTCCATATTTTATAACATTCCCATGAAGCTGATTTTCGCTACACACAATACCCATAAATTTGAAGAAGTTAAACTTCTCATGCCAAAACACATCGAATTGGCCTCGTTAACGATGATTGGATGCCATGATGAAATTCCGGAAACAGGTACAACACTTGAAGAAAATGCACGTATAAAGGCAGTTTTTGTAACCAAGAACTATGGCTATCCTTGTTTTTCCGATGACACCGGGCTATTGGTAGATGCTTTAAACGGAGCTCCTGGAGTTTATACGGCAAGGTATGGTGGTGAACAAAAAGATGCGAATACCAACATGGATAAACTTTTAACGGAATTACAACAAGTCTCAAATAGAAAAGCCCATTTTAAGACTGCAATCGCTTTAAATACGATAAATAAATCATATTTATTTGAAGGCACTGTTTATGGCCAAATAATTACTACAAAGATGGGAAGTGAAGGTTTTGGTTATGACCCTATTTTTATGCCGGATGGGTATTCTAAAACATTTGCCGAGTTACCCCTTTCTGTAAAAAATACCATTAGCCATAGAGGCAAAGCCATTCAAAAACTAATTAACTTTCTTTCGGTTTGTTAACTGCCTGACCTAAAGTAATGTGCAAATACCAATGCTAGCTTAAGAAATAGCAGTACCTTTGCCGCTTAATTAACGCCGCCAGTATGGCAGGTGCTGCGCTGAGCAAGGGTTTATAAGCCAAAATCGCTCTATGCAACACACATATTTGCGATTACTTATAAACATACATGTCAAAATTTGAAAGTTTAGGACTGCAAAAGTCCTTGTTATCTGCTGTCGCAGATTTAGGATTTGAAAATCCGTCAGAAGTTCAAGAAAAAGCAATCCCTATTTTATTGGAAAGTGAAACCGACCTCGTCGCACTTGCACAAACAGGTACAGGTAAAACTGCAGCTTTTGGTTTCCCATTAATTCAAAAAATAGATACTACTAGTAGAACTACCCAGGGTTTAATACTATCCCCAACCCGTGAATTGTGTCTGCAAATCACAAATGAAATGCAACTTTATTCTAAATATGAA
>CAYGUO010000009.1:7985-31485 GCA_964353095.1 uncultured Flavobacteriaceae bacterium
GTGTAAATATTGTAGCCATTTATGGTGGTGCCAGTATTACTGACCAAGCGAGACAAATAAAACGAGGAGCGCAAATAGTTGTGGCAACCCCTGGTCGTATGAAAGATATGATCGGAAGAGGCCTTGTAGATATCTCTAAGATAGATTACTGTATTCTTGATGAAGCAGATGAAATGTTGAACATGGGCTTCTTTGAAGATATAAAAGATATCCTTTCAAATACCCCAAAAGAAAAATCTACTTGGTTGTTCTCTGCAACCATGCCCAAAGAGGTTTCTACCATTGCCAAAAAGTTCATGAACAACCCGCAGGAAATCACAGTGGGCACTAAAAACTCTGGCGCGAGTACCGTACAACATGAGTACTATGTGGTCAGTGGCCGTGATCGCTACCCTGCTCTAAAAAGGTTGGCAGATGCTAATCCTGAAATTTTTTCCGTAATCTTTTGCCGTACCAAACGTGATACCCAACGTGTTGCTGAAAAACTTATTGAAGATGGGTACAACGCAGGGGCACTGCATGGTGATTTGAGTCAAAACCAACGTGATTTGGTAATGAACTCTTTCAGAAAAAAACAAATTCAAATGCTTGTTGCTACTGATGTTGCGGCAAGGGGCATTGATGTTGATGATATTACGCATGTTATCAACTATCAGTTACCTGATGAAATAGAGACCTATACACACAGAAGCGGTAGAACAGGAAGGGCAGGTAAATCAGGAATTTCAATGGTTATTGTCACCCGCAGTGAATTGCGAAAAATTAGTGCCATTGAACGTAAAATAGGACAAGAATTTTTAGAGGTTAAAATTCCGACCGGAATACAAATCTGTGAAATTCAGTTGTATCACTTGGTGAATAAAATAAAAGATACAAAGGTCAATGAAGAGATAGATGTATATCTACCCGCCATCAATAATGTTCTAGATGGTATTGATCGTGACGAACTCATTAAAAAAATTGTATCCGTAGAGTTTACGCGTTTCTTCAATTATTATAACAAAACAAGGGACTTAAACTCAGATGATAGGTCAACTAAGAGAGAGCGATCCTCAGATTCGGGTGAAATACCAAAGAACGGCTCCGTTCGTTACTTTATAAATGTTGGAGAACGAGACGGCTACGATTGGATGACCTTAAAAGACTTCTTGAGAGAACAACTAGGACTTGATCAAGATGATGTTTATAAAGTAGATACTAAGGATACCTTTTCCTTCTTTAATACCGAGGCGAAATTCACACCACTTATACTTGAAACGTTTACAGAATTCAAGATCGAAGGCCGATTCATAAATGTTGAAGTTTCTAAAAACCCTGGTGGAAGCCGAGGTGGCGGTGGAAGAAGAAGCGGCGGTGGCGCTGGTCGCCGAGATCGTGACAGAGGTCGCAGTGGCAGCGGAGGTGGTCGTAGTAGAGGTAGAAGCTCCTCTTCTTTTAAAAGCGGACGAAGTGGCTCGAGCAGCTCTAGGTCTGGAGGCTCTAAGAAACCAAAAGGGAAAAGAAATAGTGGGTTTTATTAGTTAATAGCATCCTAAAGTTAGGAGTAACCCATATTTATTTTCTTTGTTTTGTATTTTTAGAAACAAAATTGCTACATGAATAGATTTTTACTGTTTGTTTTTCTTCTTTGCGGAGTATATGTTTTTTCGCAAGAAACCGAAAATGTTCAACCTGTTGAAGAAATTCAGGCTACGGTAATCAATGCACAAACTAGTTTTCCATTAGAAAGTGTTCATGTAATCAACTTAAATCAAGTAAAGGGCGTCATCACAGATCCAGATGGTAAGTTTACCATACTCGCAGCGGTAAATGACACCCTTTATTTGACATACTTAGGTTTTAAACCTCAAAAGGTTCGTGTTACCAATGATATGTTCAAGTTTGAAGACACTCAAATAGCCTTAACAGAACTAGCATACGCCCTAGAAGAAGTTATTGTAAGACCATATCAATTAACAGGATATCTAGAAATAGATGTTAAAAACCTTCCTGTGAATACAGCCTATCAGTACAGTATTTCCGGGCTTAATAAAAGCTACGAAGGCGGTAGAAAGAACCCAAGTGCGGTAACAAAGGTTTTAGGTGCAATTTTAAACCCTGCCGATTTATTACGGAACCTTTTTGGCAAAAAACCCAATCAAATGCGGAAAATAAGGCAGATGAAAGAAGACGAGGAAATTCGTAATCTTCTTGCTTCTAAATTTGATCGCGAAACACTTATGCAGTTGCTTCAATTAGAAAAAATGGATATTGAAGACATTCTTAACAACTGTAGTTATTCTAAATCCTTCATTCAAACAGCAAATGACCTTCAAATTCTTGATGCTATCAGTAGTTGTTATGAAGAATATAAAGTTTTGAATAGAAGATAGTTGTCTGTTCAAATAACTGCTTTATCAAGTGCTTTCCCATCGTAATTCTGGCCTACATAAATAAATTTTATATTTCGGTAAGCATTTTATAGTTTTAGAGAAATTCCTCAAAGATGAAAAAACTACTTATCGCTATGTCGATATTGACCTTTCTTTTTGGTTGCAAAGATGTAAAAAAAGAGCCCATTACTGAAAATCAAATTGCTACGGAAGCTATTCAAGAAGTGAAAAAAGAAGTTCCTTTTTATTGGGAAGGTGCCAATATTTATTTTCTATTGACCGATAGGTTTAAAAATGGAAATCCTGAAAATAATATTACGCTAAATAGAACTGATTCAACAGCTGTTTTGAGAGGTTTTGAGGGAGGTAATATTGCCGGAATCACACAAAAAATTGAGGAAGGATACTTCACGGATTTGGGTATAAATGCCATTTGGTTCACTCCTGTAGTAGAACAAGTACATGGCGCTACCAATGAAGGTACTGGCAATACCTATGCCTACCATGGCTACTGGGCAAAAGACTGGACAGCAATCGATCCTAATTTTGGAACTAAGAAAGATTTGGAAAATCTTGTGAAAAAAGCCCACAGCAAAGGTATTAGGGTAGTATTGGATGTTGTTCTCAACCATACAGGCCCGGTTACGGAAATAGACCCCGTTTGGCCATCTGAATGGGTTCGTACCGACCCTACCTGTGAATTTACCACCTACGAGAATACAACAGCCTGCACCTTAGTTGATAATTTGCCGGATATTCTTACCGAATCAGATGAGCCTGTTGAATTACCAGATGCTTTATTGGCAAAATGGAAAGAAGAAGGTCGTTTAAGTCAAGAATTGGATGAACTTCAACTGTTCTTTGAACGAACGGGTTACCCAAGAGCACCTCGTTTTTACATCATCAAATGGCTCACCGATTATATACATGAACTAGGGGTTGATGGCTTTCGTGTCGATACTGTGAAGCATGTAAACGAAAATGCATGGTCAGAGTTAAAAAAAGAAGCAGACTACGCCTTTAATCTTTGGAAAAAGAAACACCCTGAACATATATTGGATGATAATTCTTTTTACATGGTTGGCGAAGTTTATAACTATGGCATCTCCACAGGTAGGTTATTTGACTTTGGTGATAAAAAAGTTGACTTCTTTGACCATGGATTTAAGAGTCTTATCAATTTTGAACTTAAGAATGATGCCCTAAAGGATTATGAAACGGTTTTCAAAAAATACAACTCCCTTTTAAACACAAAACTTAAAGACAAAAGTGTTTTAAACTATCTCACCTCGCATGATGATGGCAGCCCTTTTGATGCTGAAAGAAAAAAGCCTTACTTAACGGCAAATATGTTGCTTCTTACCCCTGGAGCTTCACAAGTGTATTACGGAGATGAAACAGCGCGACCGCTAATTATTGAAGGCACAGAAGGTGATGCTACTTTACGTTCTTTTATGAACTGGGAAGATTTGGACAGCATACCAGAAATTCAAAACATCCATAAGCACTGGCAAAAGTTAGGACAGTTTCGTGCAAATCACCCAGCAGTAGGTGCGGGTAAGCACAAGCGTTTGGCAAAATCGCCTTATACCTTCTCCAGAATGCTTGTAAATGAAGATTTTAAGGATAAAGTGGTAATTGGTTTAAACCTGCCCAAAGGAAAAAAATCACTTTGGGTGAAAGGCTTCTTTGGAAACGGCACCAAATTATATGACACTTATTCGGAAACAGAAGTCATGGTAAAGAATAATAAGGTAATTCTTGAGAATGACTTTGATATCGCCCTTTTAGAACTGGTGGAGTAAATTACCGTGAACGAGTATTCAACTAATTTTATCTTTAAAATATTTTAATGAAACGTTTGCTCTTTCTATCGCTTATACTGTTTTGTGGTATTGGCTTAAATGCACAAACTAACACCTATTCCATTTCCTTTGAAAACGCGGTACACCATGAAGGAGTTTTTACCATGACCTTTCCGAGTATTGATGCTGACACCTTAAACCTTAGAATGGCAAACAGCTCACCCGGGCGATATGCTTTTCATTCTTTTGCTAAGAACTTGTATGGTTTTAAAGCAATGGATGAAAATGGAAAACTACTCGCTGTTCATAGACCAAATCCTTATGAATGGAATGTTTATGGTCATAACGGAACAGTAACCATACAATATACTCTTTTCGCCAACAGAGGTGACGGTACGTATGCCCAAATAGATGAAACCCATGCCCATTTGAATATACCCGCGAGTTTTATGTTCGCGCCTTCGCTTAAAGAAAGACCTATTGAGGTGGAAGTAAAGGTTCCTGAAAACTCAAACTGGAAAGTAGCCACACAACTAAAGAAAAAATCTGAAAGTATTTTTTGGGCACCTAATCTATATTATTTTATGGATAGCCCAATGGAAATCAGTGATTTTGATTTACGCGAATTCCAAATTATCGAAAACGGCAAAACAAAAAATATTCGATTTGCGCTGCACCACAACGGAAGTGAAGAAGAGTTAAACCAGTACTTTGAAAGTGTGAAACTAATTGTTCAAGAACAACAGAAGGTATTTGGTGAATTACCTGATTTTGACTTTGATGAATATACTTTTTTAGCTTGCTACATGCCCAACGTAAATGGTGATGGTATGGAACACCGTAACTCGACCATATTGACCTCGACAAGAAGTTTGGCAAAAGAGGGGCTAAAAAAGAATTTAGGAACAGTATCGCATGAATTCTTTCATGCGTGGAACGTAGAACGCATGCGACCGCTTTCATTAGAACCTTTTGATTTTAACGCGGTAGATATGAGTGGTGAGCTCTGGTTCGCTGAAGGTTTCACCTCATATTACACTAATTTGATTCTTTGTAGGGCTGGTCTAATAACTCCTGAGGAATATGTTGAATCGTTGAACGGTACTTTTAATTATGTATGGAACAGCAACGGCAGAACGTTTTTTAATCCCATAGAGATGAGTTATCAAGCTCCTTTTGTAGATGCGGCAACCTCATTGGATCCTCAAAATAGAAACAATACCTTTATTTCATATTATTCTTATGGTAGTGTACTTGGACTTGCTTTGGATTTAGCATTAAGACAAAAGGGATTAAACTTAGACGATTATTTTAAAAAGGTTTGGCAAGTTCATGGTAAAACTGAAAAACCCTACACGATTACCGACCTGCAAAATATTTTAACGTCATACGCCGGCGTAGCTTTCGGTAAGGCTTTTTTTGATAAGTATATCTACAATAGTCAAATGCCCGATTATAAAACCCTTTTTGGGTCCGTAGGGTTACGCATTGAACAAAATGAAGAAAATGGGTATTTTGGAGGAAGCACTAAAAACAATACGATTACGTCAAATTCCTTGATTAATTCACCCGCCTATAAAGCAGGCCTTGAAAAAGCGGATGTAATTCGTAAAGTGAATGATATTGAAATGACCGACGAATTTCCTTTTTCAGAATACCTAAAAAACAAAAAACAAGGTGAGGTATTGCATATTATATACGAAAGAATAGATATTGAAAGGGAAGCTCATGTTGCATTGGACAAAAACCCAAAATACGAGATAAGTATTGATTTAGAAGTAGGTGGAAGCTCTGTAACCAATAGAAATATTTGGTTAAAACAATAGTCCATCTATTTTTTTGAATGCAACGCAATTCGGTTCCCCTCTGTATCATGAAACAATCCCTTATAGCCAATATCAGGGCTAATTTGTGTTTTTGGTTTTAATATGCGACCCCCAGAAGCTTCAATTCTATCCAATTCATTTTGCACATCAACAGACGAAAAGTAAATCAATACTCCTTCTTTGCGATTAGGAATATACCATTCTTCCAACTGAACTAATGAACCCGAACAACCTGTTTTAATATCATCACTGGGAAACCAACCCATTAAAATCCCACCAAAATCATGAGTTTCAATCTTAACTTGAAAGACTGTTTCGTAAAATGATTTAGCTCGCTCCATATCTGTAACAGGAATCTCAAACCAACCGACCATATTATTTCCCATATCCTATTCCTCCATTAATTCTTTTAAATTCGATAACCCTTCTTCAAAATCCTTGCCCACCATTTTATCCATACTCATAAAAAGCATCATTATACTCATCGGAAATTTATTATTTCCAGAAAATCCCCAGGTAACTTTGGTCTTTCCATGAGCTGTTTCATCCGTAATAAAGTAACAGTTAGATTCTGATTTAAATGGTTTCATAAAGCGAAGTTCGCCTTCAATACGCTCACCATCCATAATCTTGGTGATTTCTTGCTCCCCCTCACCTACTTCTTTATTTCCAAGCCAATAGCTTACGGAGCCCACTTCGCCATCCGTGCCTCTATACTCTTTTTTCATGTTAAGGTCTTTTTTTGCCCACGGCGACCATTTATCTTGTTGTTTTAAAGAACGTAAAACGGAAAAGACATCGGGTTTTGAACAATCAATTTCAATAGAACGGGAAACATCGTAAGTTTTTGGCGCCAGCATCGCTAGCAAAAAAACGAGCAGTACGATGCCCGCAAGAATGTAAAGTGTAGTTATCATCTTGTTTATTTTTAATTGGTTAGCTTAAAAATACAAAAAACTTAAGTCGTTTATTGACTCCCAATAATGGACTGTATTTTTTTATAAATTCTGATATTCCATTAAACCGTTTCCTATTTTTTAAAAAGTATTCAAAACCATAGAACACTTTTATAGTATTTTCGGATAATCAACCGAGGAATAAGCAAATCAAAATGCGAAATTTGTATTGATCTGAACATAGAAAGAATGAAGAAAAAAAAGGTGGTAGTACTTACTGGTGCAGGCATAAGCGCAGAAAGTGGTTTAAAAACCTTTCGGGATGCGAATGGTCTATGGGAAGGTCATGATGTCATGGAAGTAGCTTCTCCGCAAGGCTTTTCTAAAAACCCAGAACTGGTATTGTCTTTTTATAATCAACGGCGAAGGCAGTTATTACAAGTTCAACCCAATGAAGGGCATAAGGCATTAGTGAAACTTGAGAACCATTTTGAAGTACAGATTATCACTCAAAATGTAGACAACCTGCATGAAAAAGCAGGAAGTTCAAACGTATTGCATTTACATGGAGAACTTTTAAAAGTGCGCAGCACGGTAACTGAAACGAAAATATTAGATTGGCAAAAAGATTTGAATCTAGGTGATAGAGATGAAAACGGACACCAACTAAGACCCCATATCGTCTGGTTTGGAGAAATGGTACCTTTATTGGAAACTGCCATTCAAATTACCCAAACAGCAGATATATTGATTATTATCGGTACCTCTATGCAAGTATATCCGGCTGCTAGCCTGGTTAACTTTGTGAATTCAGGTATACCTATTTATTTTATTGACCCAAAACCAAACGTCCACCAAGCTGATTTTGAAAACCTAACAATATTGGCCACCTCAGCTACCGTGGGAGTTCCTAAACTTGTGAAACTATTATTTGAAACAACAAAGTGACCGAAAAAGAGTTACATATAGCCTTAAATTCTGGCCGTTTGTCAAAAACTGAAATTGACGCTTTGGTAAAACGACTCCAAGAGCATCCAGAACTTACAAAACCGCTATTAAATGAAGTTTTTGCCCAAGACAAATTAGGTGATTTTAATGCAAGTTGGGTATTTGACCACCTTATGCGTAAAAGACTGGATTTTATTTTACCCCATTTGGAATTATTTGCAACAGCGCTCAAAAACCTTAGCTCGGAATCATGCATTAGGCCTATGGCACATACTTGTGAGTTTTTAACACTGGCATATTTTAAACAGAAGAAACCAGCCTTTCGCAAGAATATGACCTCTGAGCAGTTAGAGCGCTTAACGGTTGTTTGTTTTGATTGGTTGATAGGTGAGCATAAAGTTGCTTCAAAAGTGTTTTCAATGAGTGCTTTGTTCTATTTGGGAGAACGTTTTGAATGGATCTATCCAGAATTAAAAATGGTTTTGGAAAATACAATAGCGGATGGAACTGTGGGATATAAAAATAGGGCGAAAAAAACCATAGATAAGCTTTCCGCCTTGGGATACTAAATCTTTAAGATTAAGTATATTTGCCCTTTCCAAAAAACCATTATAAATGTCTTTAAATGAATTAAACGCTATATCACCTATTGATGGGCGTTATCGTAATAAAACTGAGAAATTAGGCGACTATTTCTCTGAGGAAGCACTTATAAAATATAGAGTTCATGTTGAAATCGAATATTTTATTGCCCTTTGTGAAATTCCGCTACCGCAGTTGGCAGATTTTGATAGCTCTAATTTTCAAGCCTTACAAAATATCTATATCAATTTCTCCGCAGCCGATGCTCAAATCATCAAAGAGATTGAGAAGACCACAAATCACGATGTAAAGGCCGTAGAATATTTTATAAAACAAAAATTTGACGCTTTAGGACTACAAAAACATAAAGAGTTTATCCATTTTGGACTGACTTCACAAGACATCAACAATACTGCGATACCCTTTTCTATCAAAGGGGCTATGAACGAGGTTTATGTTCCGCTATATTTTGAAGTATTTGAAAAACTGAAAACCTTGGCAAAAGAATGGGAAACCATACCAATGTTAGCGAGAACCCATGGACAGCCAGCGTCTCCCACAAGATTAGGTAAAGAAATAGATGTTTTTGTAGAGCGTTTAAAACAACAATTTGATTTGTTGAACGATATTCCGTCTGCAGCGAAATTTGGTGGTGCCACAGGGAATTACAACGCCCACAAAGTTGCCTATCCCAGTATCGATTGGAAAACGTTCGGACAAGAATTTGTACAAGAAAAATTAGGATTATACCACTCCTTTCCAACAACACAGATTGAGCATTATGACCACATGGCCGCTTTGTTTGATTGCTTAAAACGAATTAATACCATTTTAATCGATTTAAACCGTGATATGTGGACTTACATTTCAATGGATTATTTCAAACAGAAAATCAAAAAAGGAGAAGTAGGTTCATCTGCTATGCCACATAAAGTAAATCCTATTGATTTTGAAAACTCTGAAGGAAACCTTGGTTTGGCAAATGCCATTTTTGAACACTTATCTGCAAAACTACCCGTCTCCAGACTACAACGTGACTTAACTGATAGTACCGTATTACGAAACGTTGGAGTACCATTTGCCCATACACTGGTTGCTTTTCAATCTACTTTAAAAGGGTTGAATAAATTGGTATTAAATGTTAGTAAATTTGAAAAAGATTTGGAAGATAATTGGGCCGTAGTAGCGGAAGCAATCCAGACTATTTTACGTAGAGAAGGATATCCTAATCCTTATGAAGCTTTAAAAGGATTGACAAGGACCAATGAAAAAATCAATCAAAATTCTATTTCTAGTTTCATTGATACTTTAGAAGTTTCTGAGAGTATAAAAACGGAGTTGAAACAAATTACTCCAGCTAATTATACTGGAGTTTAAAAGCTTAATTTTCTAAAAAGAAAAAGACCGCCAAATAGCGGTCTTTTTTATTTGGATGAACAAAATCGTATTATTTATTAATCTGTACCTCGTGTGGATAAGGAATTTCGATTCCTGCTTTATCCAATGCAAGTTTACAATTTTCATAAGTTGCAAAGTACACATCCCAGTAATGCTCTGGTTTACAAAACGGTCTTACGGCAAAATTTACCGAGCTGTCTGCTAATTCCGTAACGTTTACGGAAGGTGCTGGGTCTTTTAAGACCAATTCATTGGAAGTCAATACTTCTAAAAGCACCTCTTTCGTTTTTTTAATATCCTCTCCGTAACCTACCCCAATTACGGTATCAACGCGAATTTTACCTTCAGCCGTATAGTTGGTGATATTACCATTTGCCATTGCACCGTTAGGGACGATCAACAATTTATTATCAGGAGAAACCAATTTGGTCGTAAAGATTTCAATTTCTTTAACTACCCCCAATACATCTTGAGCTTCAATAAGATCACCTATTTTATAAGGCTTAAAAATGATTAATAATACACCACCTGCAAAATTTGACAGGGAACCTTGTAATGCTAGACCAACTGCCAAACCTGCTGCTGCAATAACCGCCGCCAAACTTGTAGTTTCTACACCTAGTGTAGAGATTACGGTAATAATTAAGAAGATTTTAAGACCCCAAGAAACTAAATTCGCCAAAAATCGCTGTAAAGACTCATCATAATTACCCTTGGCCATTGCTTTTTCTACGACCTTAACGATTTTCTTGATAATCCAAGAACCTATTAGGTAAATGAGAATTGCCTTCAATAAGGGCACTCCATACGTTTCTACGTAAACCATTATAGTTTCCATCGATAAATTTTCCATATTCTAATTTTAAGTTGTTAGTGTTTCAAAAAATAAGACACTAATATAATAATTAGGTCACGAATTTTTTAAGAAACCATGAAATCTATAGAATAAAAAAAATCCTGAACTACCGAAGTAATCCAGGATTCTCAAGTTTAGTTGAGCTTGATTAACATTTATCCTTTTAAAAACTTTCCAATTTCACCAAGGCCTTCGCCTTTATAGTCAGACTTTTGAATAGCCTGCATAAGTTGTACAATATGGGCAGGATTCATATCCTTACCTAAAACTCGTACTAAAGCAAAACCTTGCTCGTCACTTGCTCCGTAAATGATTACTTCATCAATGGCATTTTCATTACCTAGATATTTTACCACACCTTTACCAAATTGTGAATTGATCTTCATCAATTCTACAAAATTATCATTCTTTAAAATTTCTTTCACCTTCGCTTTTTCCATTTTAAAATCAGCTGCATTGGCCTCTGTTTTTCTAAAAGCTAAAAGATTAAACTTTTTTAAGGATTCAACTGCTTCTTTTTCTCCAGCAGATAAATCTACTTCCTCCATTTTCAAGATACTAGCTGGAATATCCAAAGAAATAAAGTTTGGATTCTCTTTATTATCGATATAGTATTCTTGTAAGCTTTGTTGAGAGGCACATGAACCTAGTAATACGACCACCAGCAAAAGAGTAGTACTTTTAATTAATTTTTTCATCGTTTTTGTTTTATTGATTGACTTGCTATATAGGTCACCTTTTAACCCAATTTGTTACAGTAAATTCGGCTATTATTTTCCTCTTTTGGCCTTTTTAAGCTCTTTGGGTAAATTCATTTTATTGGTAAGTGAACCAATCTTATTTAAATCAATATCACCAGTCATTGTTACTAGCACCGTTTCAAAATGAGGTCTATCCGTATCCTTATCTTCTATGCCGGTAACAAACATTAATAACTCAGTTACCCTATCGGCATTTCTGCCATTTTTGATATAAAATCTAACATTGGTATCCCCATCTTTAACACGCATCATTTCTTCCAATGAAGCACTTTTTACGTACTTCTTCATGGTTAAGGCCATGTCTGCAGAAGCCTTGGTATTTTCAGACACAAAGACTGAAATGTTATCAATGCTCTTCGCCAATTCTAAAAATTCTTTGGTCTCTTGGTCTTGGTCATTAGCAGACATACTGGCTACTATACCCAATAAACCTTTGTTGATAATAACGGATCCAACATCTTCTGAGTTTTGATATTTATCAAAAACAGATTGTGAAATTCCCAAGGCGGGCAATACTCCTATTAACATTACTATTACTAATTTCTTCATGATTTTCGTTTTTTGATTGTTGATGATGTTCTTTTTTAAAAATAACAGTTGTCAGGCTATTTTCACTAGCACTGACAACTGTTTTATTACTTACTCCTTTTTACCTGCTTTATTTAACTCATCAGGTAAATTCATTTTTTTGGTCAAAGAATTGATTTTATTCAAATCAATATCTCCCGTCAATGAAAGTAGTACGGTTTCAAACTTTCTGCCTTCAGCTTCCATATCTTTTAAACCTGTTACGAACATCAATAATTCGCTCACATGGTCACTATCCCTACCTTCTTTGATATAAAACTTCACGTTAGCGTCTTTATCTTTAATACGCATCAACTCCGTCAAAGATGATTTTTTCAAGTATCCGTTTACGGAAGCTTTCATATCAGCCCCAATAGCTGCGTTATCCGTTGTAAAGACCTTTAGGCTTTTTAAGCTTGTGGCAATATCTACAAAGTCTTGTGCTTCTGCATCATCAACTTCTACATCGATTTTTGCCAATAAATTGAACATGCTTTGATTCACTACTACTGATGTTACATCATCCAACTCTTCGTACTTGTCAAAAAGTGATTGTGAAAAACCTGCTAGTGGTAGTACGGCTACTAATAGAATTAAAATATTCTTTCTCATTTTTTTGTTATTAATTGTTATTGTAAACTTTTTGTTTTGCGACTTCAAACTCATTTAGCAAAGCAACTTTTTGAGTGCCTTTATTAAAATTTTCAGCTAAAAGATGTAAAGCCTCTTTTGTTTGTTGATAGGCAATTCTTGCCTGTCTTTGTTCTCGGTAATCATTACCGAAGTGAATACCAAAGGCCAATACTACTGCTGCCGCTACGGAAACCCATCTATAATTGAATTTTCTTCTAGGTTTTACAGGCGCCGTAAGCGATGCTGTTTTTGTAAATTCTTCTTCTTTGGCTTTGGAAAAATAAGCGAACATGGGTTGGTATTGTTCAAGATGTGTTGCGACACTTTCTTGATTAAAATACCCCCGTAATGTTTCTTCTTCAGCTACCGTAGTGGTTGCTTCAAAATACTTTTCCAATAATTTTTCTATGTGCTTATGCGATTCCATAGTTATGCTTTTGCATTAATTTTTCTCTAATTGTTTTTCTTGCTCTTGAAAGTGTAACTCGTACTGCTGTTGGTTTCATGTCCAACATATCCGATATCTCATCAAAGTCATAATCTTCTACATCTCTCAATTGCACTACCATTTTTTGTTGTTCCGGCAGCTCATCCATAATACGCTCTACCCAACTGACACTATCTTCTACCTCTAACTGTTTTTGTAGCGAAGTATTTTCATCTTGATAATTACTGTGTACCAATTTTAAATTACCCGCCTGTTTTGACTTTAAACGATCTAAACAGAAATTTTTCGTCATCGTCATTGCAAAGGCCTCTACACTTTTATACTGGCTCATTGCCTCATTCTTGGTCCATAGTTTTAACAATACCTCTTGTGTGGCATCTTCCGCTTCTTCCCTTGACACCAATAAACGTTTAGCCATTCGAAACAGTTTATCCTTAAAGGGCATCACAAGATTTAAAAACTCTTTTTGTTGCATTTGGTGGTTGAATTGTTATAAATCATTTACTGACTTACAACTTGAAGACGAAACATAACGAATATTGTTACAAATAGTATTAAAAATTTATTAGATGTAAGTATTTTAGGGTTTTTAAAACTAAAGTTGTTATAGTATAACAAATACTTTGGAATATTAATTGCTATAGAAATTAATAAACGCTATGAAAAAGTTTCTTTACTTATTTATTTTTTTTGGATTTCTGTTAAGTTCATGTGATAAAGATGATGATGGTTTAAACCCTACCACGGATGATGTCACGGTACAAAACTTTATGTGGCAAGCTATGAATGAATGGTATTTTTGGCAAGAAGATGTAGCCGATTTAGCTGATGACCGATTTTCGAATAATCAAGAATATACCGAGTTTTTGCAGGGAAATCCAAATCCGGAAAGCTTTATTGAAAGTCTTCTTTTTTCAGAAGACCGTTTTACTTTTTACAATGAAGATTTTGAAGTTTTGTTGAATTCACTTTCAGGAATTAGAAAGAGTAATGGACTTCAATCATTTTCTGTTGACCTATTGTCGGACGATAGTGATGATAATCGCTTTTTATTCGTGCGCAATGTAATTCCTGGTTCCGATGCGGCAAATCAAGGAATTAAAAGGGGTGATGTATTTTATGGTGTGAATGGAGTTCAATTTACATCTCAAAATATTGCTGAACTATTGAGCTCTGACACCTACACTTTGAATAAAGGCGAACTGGATGTTGTGAATAGATTGGTCAATACTACCAATGAAGAAATCACTATTACAAAAGAAGAAAACTTCTTAGAACCCCCTATTAGATTGGCCACAACCTTAGATATCAATGGAACAAAAATCGGGTATTTAATGTATCAGCGCTTTAATAGAGATTTTAAAAGTGAACTAAATAATGTGTTTGCTCAATTTAGAGCTAACAATGTAACAGATTTAGTACTCGATTTAAGGTACAACCCTGGTGGTGATGTCGCTACTTCTGGATTGTTAGCTAGTATGATTTATGGAACCAATACGGATGAGCTTTATATAAAACAGCGCTGGAATAGCAAACAACAGATAGGGCGGGATGTGGAAGATTTTTTTCAAGATAATGTAAATGGTTCGCCGTTAAATACCTTGAACCTAACTAGGGTTTTTGTTTTGGTCACAGGAAGTTCAGCATCAGCTAGTGAACTTGTTATTCACGGATTAAACCCATACATCGATGTAAAACTGATTGGAACAACTACTAGGGGAAAAAATGAATTCTCAATCTCTTTGGTTGATAATCCGGGTAGAAATTATGGATATAGCCCAAGTACAGCAAATGAAATTAACCCAGATAATAAATGGATTCTACAACCACTCGTAGGTAGAAATGAAAATTCGGTTGGCTTTATTGATTATACAGCTGGATTTACTCCTGAATTTGAATTAAGAGAAGATGTTTTTGATCTTGGTACTTTTGGTGACCCTGATGAGCCCTTACTTGCACGAGCCATTGAAGAGATTACTGGAGTCAGCAGTAAGAGTTTAAGTAAGCAACAGTTCAATTCTTCACCAAATGAAATTATTGAAATTGACTTTCAGGAAAAAGGAATCATGGTTTTAGATAAACCCTTTGAATAAATAAAAACCACAATTACAACAAAAAGCAGCTTGAAAACCAAGCTGCTTTTTGTTATTACAAATTAATATTCAACCCTAAATTATAATTTCTTCCTCGCGTGCTGTAACCAATGATTTCTTGATAATCTTGATTGAATACATTGGTAATATTCATAAACAACATTAAGGTATTCTTTTTAAATCGATGTCCTAAATAAAAATCGACCAAAGAAAATGCTTCAAGTTGAATATTTTCAAAAGTGCTAAAATCGGTATCTTCTCTACTACCCACATACTGATAGTTCAAGGCCGTATTGGTATGGTCTGAAAATTGATAGTTTAAAGTAGCATTCGCCCTATGCTTAGGTAGTCGTATGCGATTACCTTCTTTCAATTCCGTAAAAGTATAGTTAGCTGTAAAATTGAACCCTGAAAACAACTCAGACGCAATTTCCAATTCTACCCCTTGAATTTCAGCTTCTCCTTCTGCATTGGTATACTGTGAAATAAAATTTACAGGGTCAATCGCAGTAAAAAGTACCGTATTGGTTTCATTTCTATTAAAATACAAGCCACTAAAACGTAATTTTTTACCAAGGTTCCATTCAAATCCCCCTTCCAAGGTTCTATTTTCTTCTGCTTCCAAGGCTGCGTTTCCAAAAGAGCCATCAAACAATTGAAACAAACTTGGTGCAATAAAAGAGGTACTATAGGATCCTAATAATTTACCATAGCCTTCTCCTAAACCAAAAGTATACGATGGGTTAAAATTGTAGGTCAATTGACTACCATATTCGCTATGGTTGTTTAGCCTTGTTCCCACATTAAGATTTAGGCCAAAATCTGAAACATATACTAAGTTCGCATAAGGGTCATTGTTGGTATAGGCCACTTGTTCGGCAAAAAGTGTTTCGTTTTTTTGATAGTTAAAACCTACGATAGTATAAAATTTTTCATCAAAAATATATTTATTAAAAATATCTACTTGGTATCCGTGTGACTCAAATTGTGATGGAAAATCTGAAATGGTCTCCCTATCAATATTGGTCAAACTGGCATTCATGGTGATACTTCCATTCTGATAGGTAAAACTAGGGGCAATGGCGAAACGATATTGTTCAGAAACAGATTCATCATTCGTGTCCGCAAATTGAAATAGTGGCGCTGGAAAACCATCAATCGCATTGTTTATTTTATCAAAACTTCCAAATAGTTTTAAATCAAATGCTTTTGAAAACACATAACCCAGTTTGACATTGGTACTAATTCTTGAAAAAGGGTCTTCCTCACTATTTACCCCAGAAGCAGCAGAAAGACCATCTGTATATTGGTTGGCAAAACCAACCCCATAGCTAAACTTAGCTAAAGTACCGTTGATATTTACCCCATTATTAAAATTAGAAATACTGTTATTTCCCTCATTTTGGGTGGCATTTGTACCAACAACAGAACTCAGACTTAAAGATATTTTTTCTTTAGACGCCTTTTTTGTGGTAATACTAATGACTGCTGTTGCAGCGGCGTTACCATAAAGCGTACTCGCTGCTCCCTTCACAATTTCAATACTTGCTATTGTGTTTAGATCTAGCAATCTTAAGTCAAAATCATTTGCAATTTGTGATGGGTCATTTACTTGGATACCATCAATAAGAACCAAAACTTGTCGGTTATTACCACCCCGAATAAAGTAACCCAAGTTTTGACCCGCTACGGACCTGCTTCCGTTAATTTCAATCCCACTTTTTGAATTGATAAGTTCCGCAACGGACCTTCCTTGGTTTTGTTCAATCTCTTGCGCGGTAATTTTAATTACTGTTTTACCTGAGTTCTCACGTTTTAAGGCAAAGCGCGAATCGCTGACAACTACTTCATTCAATTGTTGAAGCGTCATTGAATCTTTTGGTTGTTTTTGTGCTTCCAAAGAAACACAAAAACCCAATAGGGCTAAACACCCTACTACTGCATTTTTCATTTTTAATTTTAATTACTCGGAAGAACCATAGGTATCCCTACGCAAACTTTTATCCCGAAAGTTTAACATTCGTTGTTCGAATAAGGCAGGTCTCCTGGCTCGTATTTTATTCTTAACCTTCCCATCCCGATAGCTATCGGAGCAGTGGTTTGAAGTAAGAACAACCCATCCAATGGATGGGATACTAAATCAAGTTCAGTATATACTTACAGTTGCGGGAACAGCTCTAGTTTTGCACTAGATTCCCTTTTAATCATATAAACTGAATTATATGAACCAAAATTCTGCGCTAAGCTAATCATTTTGTTTAACCTTTCTAGAACAGTTAAATACCCTATTTTTGAAACCATGGAAAAAATGCAATGGAAAGCAATATGGTGTATTCTTTTTATGACACTTTTAGGGTCTTGTAAAAAAGAAGTCAAATCAACAAAACCGATAGCTGAGGAAAGCAAAAAACGCGTTTTATACGCAAAAGGGTTTAGCATTGATGCTACTGGAGATTTTCCCATCATACGCATCAGCAATCCGTGGCCAAATTCGAAGAAAGATTTCACCTATGCCTTTATTCCTGAGGAAAAACTATCTCAAATCACGTATCCAAAAGATGCTTACGATGCTGTAATCAGTACCCCCATTAAAAATTTAGTGGTTACTTCCACAACCCATATTCCTGCTTTGGAAGCTTTAGGTGGTTTAGAGAACTTAGTAGGGTTTCCAGATACCAAGTACATCTCTTCAATGCCGGCAAGGCAATTGATAAATAGAGGGCAAATTAAAGAGTTAGGAAATAATGAGTCCCTAAATACGGAGATGGTGCTGGAAATAAATCCTGATGCCCTGGTTGGTTTTGCAATTGACGACCAAAACACTACCTATAACCTGCTACAAAAAGCCGGAATACCGGTACTTTTTAACGGGGACTGGACGGAAAGGACTCCTTTAGGAAAAGCCGAATGGATTAAATTTTTTGGAGTTTTATTACAAAAAGAAAAAGAGGCCGATAGTATTTTTAAGACTATTGAAACTTCTTACAATCAAGTAAAGGCCCTAGCGCAAACAGCTAAAACAAAACCGACTGTTTTAAGTGGTTCGCTATATAAAGACGTGTGGTATTTGCCTGCAGGAGAAAGCTGGGCTGCACAATTTTTAGCCGATGCCAACGCAGCTTACTTATGGTCAGATACAGCGGGAACGGGGAGTTTATCCCTAAGTTTGGAAACAGCGCTTGAAAAGGGTCAAGAGGCTGAATTTTGGGTTTCACCTTCTCAATTTACAAACTACACTGATTTGATACAAGCTAATGAGCACTATGCGGAATTCAACGCCTTTAAAAATAAAAATATGTATACCTTTTCAGCAGTGAAAGGGGCTACTGGTGGATTATTGTACTACGAATTGGCCCCGCAGCGACCGGATTTAGTACTTAAAGATTTGGTTCACATTTTTCATCCAGAATTACTTCCTAACTATACTCCTTATTTTTTTACTCCGTTAGAATGACTAAATCATTAAAGTCATATCAATTATGGTTTGTCGCGTTGAGCATAGTCTTGCTATTAGTGATGCTTTTGAACATAAGTTTGGGGAGTGTCTCTATTCCTTTTAAAGCGACCTTAAACATCATTTTTGGAGGTGAAACAGAAACAGCCTCATGGCGGTATATTATTTTAGATTACCGAATTCCAAAAGCACTTACCGCTATTTTAGTTGGGGGTGGATTGGCCGTTAGTGGCCTCTTGATGCAAACCCTATTTAGAAATCCGCTAGCGGGTCCTTTTGTATTAGGAATTAGCTCCGGAGCTAGTCTGGGTGCTGCGGTATTGCTTATGGGAGCTAGCTTGCTCTCTAGTTTTACCGTATTTCAATTTCTTAATGATATTTCACTGGCTGTAGCCGCAAGTTTAGGTGGTTTTCTGGTGTTATTCATTGTGATGGTAGTCGCCAACCGAGTTCGTGATACCATGGCCCTTTTGATTATTGGTTTAATGTTTGGCAGTATTACAGGAGCCGTGGTCAGTGTATTGGCCTATTTTTCAGGAGCTGAACAATTACAACGCTTTATTTTTTGGTCCTATGGTTCTGTTGGTAACCTATCTTGGAATCAATTAGCGATTTTAGCGGTACTCGTAGGAACAGGACTTGCTCTTGCCATTTTATCCTTAAAAAGTCTAAATGCCTTTTTGTTGGGAGAAAATTATGCGAAAAGCTTAGGTATTTCCTTAAAAAAATCTAGGTTTTTAATAATTATCGCCACAGGGTTGTTAGCGGGAGGAATTACTGCCTTTGCAGGGCCTATTGCCTTTGTAGGCTTGGCGGTACCACATTTAACCCGACAACTTTTTAACACCATGGAACATCGTATTTTACTACCGGCCGTTTTTCTCTATGGGGCAATACTAATGTTGCTATGTGATTGTATTGCACAATTACCCACTTCAGCAAGTGTGCTTCCTATAAATGCCATAACTTCCATTATTGGAGCACCAGTAGTTATTTGGTTGTTGGTAAAAAAGCGTAAACTGTTTTTCTAGTATGAAAGTAAATAATACCAACATCGCGGTAAAAAACTTAGCAATTGGTTATAAAACTCAAGAAGTAGCTAGAAATATCAACTTTTCGTTGAAGGCGGGGGAACTATGCGCCATCGTTGGTATTAATGGTATTGGAAAATCAACCTTACTTAGAACCTTGGGGAACATACAACCCAAACTTGAAGGAGGCATTTCAATTCAGGCTAAAAATCTAGAAAATTTTGAAGCAAGTGAAATGGCAAAGCAGGTTAGTGTTGTGCTTACAGAACCCATCGCATCAAAGAACCTTACCGTAAAAGAACTTATTGCATTGGGCAGACAGCCCTACACCAACTGGATTGGTTCGTTATCCGCTACAGATAGCGTTAAAATCGAAGACAGTTTAGCTGCTTTTGAATTGGAAGATTTAAAAAACCGCAAATGAAATGAACTTAGTGATGGTCAGTTGCAACGGGCCTTAATAGAAAGGGCAATGGCTCAAGACACACCTTTGATTTTATTGGATGAGCCTACCACCCATCTTGATTTATACCATAAAGTGCAGATTTTAAAACTTTTGAAGCAATTGGTTGAAGAACACCAAAAAACCATCATATTCACTACACATGAAATTGATTTGGCCATTCAACTTGCAGATAAAATTTTAATTGTAGATGGCCAGGAAAACCCATTTGATCAACCTTGCAATTTAATAGGCCAAGGTGCATTCAACAAACTCTTTCCAGATGATATGGTTGCTTTTGATGTGACAACGGGTTCTTTTAAAGTTAATAAGTAGTCTTTAACTACGCGCTTTCTTTGCATAGGAAACTAGTATCTTTATCCTCATAAAATGTATTATGAGTACCGAATTAATTTTTATACTAATTGCCCTAATTTGCTTGGGCTTAGGCGCTTTTTTAGGGATGTACATTCAAAAATTGAAAACCAAATCCAATGAAAGTGTTTGGGTAGAACGCGAACAACAGCTCAACAATGGGATAAAAAACCTGAACGATAAATTGCTACAGGCCGATGAAGATAAAAAGTTACTGCTATCGGAAAAAGAACAAAAAGGCAATCAGATTGTGCGATACCAGGCCGATTTAGAAAATTTACAGCGCGTAAATACGGAACAAAAAGAAGAAGTTGAAAAACTTCAAGAAAAGTTCACGAAAGAATTTGAGAATTTAGCAAACAAAATATTAGAAGAAAAAAGTTTGAAGTTTACGGAGCGTAACGAAAAAAATATCAAAAATATTTTATCGCCCCTTAACGAGAAAATCCAACTATTTGAGAAAAAAGTAGAGGAAAGCCAAAAAGAAAATATCACCATACATACTGCTTTAAGGGAACAATTGGTAAACCTTCAGAATCAGAATCTTAAGATTACCCAAGAAGCTGAAAATCTTACCAAAGCACTTAAGGGTGATAGTAAGATGCAAGGTAATTGGGGAGAATTGGTTTTGGAACGCGTTTTGGAAAAATCGGGCTTAGAGAAAGATCGTGAATATACGGTTCAGCAAAGCTTTTTAAGGGAAGATGGTTCTAGGGTTTTGCCCGATGTTATTATCAACTTACCAGATGGAAAAAAAATGGTAGTAGATTCCAAAGTTTCCTTAACGGATTATGAGCGTTATGTAAACGCTGATGATGAGTTTAAAGAAAAGCATTTAAAAGACCACATCAATTCATTGCGAAGGCATGTGGAGCAACTTTCTGCTAAAAAGTATGAAGATTTATATGAGATGGAAAGTCCTGACTTTGTGCTGCTCTTTGTGCCAATAGAACCCGCTTTCGCGGTTGCCATCAATCAAGACAACTCTTTGTACAACAAAGCTTTTGAGCAGAATATTGTTATTGTGACGCCATCTACCCTATTGGCTACATTACGCACTATTGACACCATGTGGAACAATGAAAAACAACAAAAAAATGCCATAGAAATAGCACGACAGGCCGGTGCGCTTTATGATAAATTCGAAGGTTTTGTTTCTGACCTGACCAAAGTTGGCAAAAAAATGGATGAGGCAAAAACAGAATATCGAGGAGCAATGAATAAGCTCGTTGATGGTCGTGGTAATATTGTAACCAGTATTGAAAAACTGAAAAAGATGGGGGCTAAAGCTAAAAAATCCATCCCCGAACCCATATTAAAGCGAGCTGAAGAAGATGATTTTGAACAATCTAAATTAGAGATGTAAATGCGTAAGTTTCTGTTTATTTTAATTACTGTAGTAGTTTTGGGTATCGCTGGATATTTTGCCTTTGTATATTATGTGCCTTTTAGTGAAGGGTATCGTTCTGGTGAACTTATAAAATTTAGTAGAAAAGGTGTACTGGCAAAAACTTGGGAGGGCGAGATTAGTCAAGGTATATCAGGGGCTCAGATATTTGAATTCTCTGTTGAAGATAGCAAACAAGAGGTCATTCAAACCTTAAAAGATTTACAAGGTAAATATGTGAAAGTTACTTACACAGAACGATACGCCACCTTCTTTTGGCTAGGGGATACCAAATATTTTATCATTGATGTAGAACCAGAAAAATCTCCACATTTTGGGAACTAAATAACACACCCCTTAGTCCCCTCTTGATAGAGGGGAAAACCCACACTCTTAAAAATGTATTTTTTCTCTGGTAAAACTTATTCACAATAGCTTCCCTCCTAACAAGGAGGGATTAAGGGAGGTGTAAATCCGTTCTCCTCAAATCTTAAAACATAATCTACTATAGCCTCAAAACATTATCCATATCATTCATAACTTGATAATCAGAAAATCGAAGCACATTAATTTCTAACTCATTTAAACGCTTGGTTTTCTTTACATCTTTTTCCCAAACCTCTAAAATTTCATGCGAATATCCATCTATCTCAATTGCTAGTTGCAGTTTGTTACAGAAGAAGTCAACAATATATTCATCAATTGGTTTTTGACGATGAAAATCATAACCCTAAAGCTGGTTCCGTTTCAGTTTTTGCCATAATCTAGTTTCAGATTTTGTTGTATTGTTCCTCAACTGCCGTGCAAGTTCTTTAAGCTTTGGGTTATATTTGACTTTCATGCAAAATAAAATTAGAATAAAATCATGAAAGAATATAAAACCGCTAAAGAATCTAGAGTTTCCATTACAGAGCTCATGCAGCCCTCCCACTCCAACTTTGGTGGTAAAGTGCATGGTGGTTACATCTTAAGTCTTATGGATCAAATTGCATTCGCCTGTGCGAGCAAACACTCACAATGTTATTGCGTAACCGCATCGGTCAATAGGGTTGACTTTTTGAATCCTGTTGATGTAGGAGATCTGATTACGCTAAAAGCTTCCATAAATTATACCGGGCGAACCTCAATGGTGGTTGGTGTTCGCGTAGAATCGGAGAATATTATTTCGGGTAAAAAGAAGCATTGTAATTCTTCCTACTTTACCATGGTTGCAAAAGATCAGAGCGGAAAAAATATTGCAGTACCCGGGCTACTTATAAAAGATAAAGAGGGAATGCGTCGTTTTGCACGCAGTAAAGAGCGTAAACTTTCGGCCTTTAAACGCGACACCAAATACGATACCAAAAATTTTAAGGTGAATGAGTACTTGGAATATTTAGAAGGTGAAAACGTACAAAAGGATTTAGATTAGGCTAGCCGCATCTTTATCCATAAACCAAATTAAATTTCCAGATTCAGGATTCACCAAAGCCGCTGGATATTGTTTATAATCACTCTGTTTTTGATGAATTACAGCCACTTTTTCGGCTTTTGAAATTCCTGTAACTAAAAATGCCACTTCTTTTGCGCTATTAATGACTTTACCGTTAATGAATACCATTTTTTGACAAGAATAAGGATGTATGA
>CAYGUO010000010.1:0-31075 GCA_964353095.1 uncultured Flavobacteriaceae bacterium
TTCCCATTCTGCGAATTCTTTTTGATATTTAGACTTATCAGCCTCCGCCTTGGCATTTTTAATTTCCCTGCCCCGATTAAAAACCGAAGACAAAGGCAGCTTAATGGACGCGCCTAAAGTGTACCTACTTTGCTCCGTTGAAAAAAGGGTTTGACTGCCAGGGTCACCCGCAATTTGTTGGTTACTCAGGTTATCAAAAATACCGTAGTTGTAACCGGCATCTAAGTTGATATTGTTTAGCCAAGCCTTTTTTGATAAATCTATTTGCCCATCCCAATATTCGTGGTCAGCATCAAAAAACTTAAGTCTTGGTGAATTCTCTTTTGCAATGGTAATCAGCGTATCTAAATGTGGTAATTTTTTTGAAATATCGTTTTCTTCAAGACCACGGTTGACAAAGTCATTTATGTTTTGTGTATACGAGGTGTATGCAATAAAAATTAATGCTAGTGTTAATAGTATGTTTTTGTTCATTGCTACACATTCTCTTTTTGAAATACAGCTTTGAAGGTTCTTAGAATGATCCACATATCTATAATAAATGCGTATTTATTATTCGCATACTCTACATACTTCACATCGAGCTGTTTACGTTCTTCAGGCGACATTTTTGAGCTTCTGCCCCTAGCCTCTACCTGCCATAAGCCAGTAATGCCCGCCGGACCGTTAAAACGCTCCGTCCATTCATCAGTGGTCAACATTTCCGCTTCGTAAAGTGGCAAGGGTCTGTTGCCAACAATGGACATATCGCCTTTTAACACATTGATCAATTGAGGCAATTCATCAATACTCAGTTTTCTGATAATCTTACCAACTTTTGTAATTCGGGGATCGTTATCAAACTTGACAAAAGCACTTTCTGCGCTTTCCTTTCTTTTCTTGTTATGTACTACCTCATCAACTTCTGCATCATCACTTATGAGAACAGTACCTTTTATTTTTGTTGACGTAACATCTTCTTCCGTTTCTGTGGAACTCGCTTCATCATTGTGAACATATTGATTCAAATGTTCAAATTCTTTTAAGCGCTTATCCGCATCAGGATACATAGACCGTAACTTTAAAAAATTAAAGATTCGGTAACCGGTACCCACACGTTTAGAGATATAATAAACCTTACCCCTAGATTCCAATCTGATTGCCAAAATGACCAAGAGTAAGAAGGGAGCGGCAACTAAAAGCACCGTACCGGATAGCAGAATATCAAAACTTCTTTTCCAGAATCCTATTTTATATTTTTTGGTTTGTGCCGAAGGAGATTGAATTTTCTGCTTTCTAAGATTTGACTTTAGTTCTTTCAGAAAATTAACCCGCTCCAAGAGCTGATCAAAACTTACCGGATGTGTAAAAACATCGTCAAAGCCATTTTCCATGGCCAATAACTTCTGCTCTTTGTTTTGTTTATTGCCCAAAAGCAAAAAAGGTATTTTTTGAGCTGGATCAAAGGTGGCTTCAATATAATCCTTCAATTGCACCAGCTGTTGATTTGACAGTTCTTGTTCACATAAAATAGCATCTATTATATTGCTCACATTAACCCATTTGCCTTGGTCAAAATCGCTATTCGTATGAAGCCATTTAATGGCGTCACTAGTGGTTTCAGCAGAATAAACTTCTACCATATCCGTTTGACGATGAAATTCATCTGCCAAGCGTTTATTGCCACCTACGTATAGTATTTGTGTTTTCTTTTGAGTTAAGACCTCCATATTAAGTTCTGATTAATAGTTTATCAACTCGTATAAGCAATTCTTCCGGATTAAAAGGTTTCACCATATAATCATCTGCACCAAGCCTTAAACACTCTACGCGATCCGCAGAACTATCGCGACAGCTCAAAACAATAATGGGTATATCAGAAAAAAGACCCGTTTCTTTGATTCTCTTTATCAATTCGAAACCATCCATCTCAGGCATTTCAAGATCAGTAATAATTAAATCTGGCATATTGCCCTCCTGAAGCCAAGAAATGGCCGATAAACCATTCTCCATTGTTTTTACGTCGTAAGATTGACCCAAAAACTGAGCGACCAATTCACTTAAAGACTGCTTATCATCTACTACTAGAATTTTCATAACATTTATATTTGTAGGTTTTATAATAACGAAATGTAAGTTTTATATTACTTTTATTAAATTGAATGTTGTCAAAGCCTAGCTAAGTGTGGTAAGTAACTGTTAGGTGTATGTAGTCTTTTTCTTATTTGATTGAATTTAGCTATCGATACTTTAAAAAAACCGCTCTGCTAACACGGGTAATGGAGGTGTATGAATGACAAAAAATCACTTTAATTAAATAAAGTAGTCTCAACTGCACTTAAGCGTTAGTTTTTAGTTTGATGCTTAAGGATTGAACTAACTTCGGAATAAAACCAAATTTATGAACGGTCGTAAAAAAAGGGGCTGTATAAACAGCCCCCTTTTTTTGCCTAATATAATGTAACGCGCGGTCGAAATACTTTAAAATCGATAGGTTAAAGTGCCCTGCCTAAGCTTTAAATGCGTCCATGGTATTGATGATACCTTTGGAAAGCTTCGTCAAATACTGTTACTACCACAACGCTATACTCTATCAGAACTGAGAATATAATTGGTATTCGTCTCATTCAAAGTAGTTGTTATTTCTTTGTTTTGTTTACCGACCAAATGCACTACTTTATTTTGCCGAACAGCCTCTAAATAAAACTTTTCAAAAAATAGGGCCGCGCTGTTATCTAAATGCTCGATACCTTCTAAACTAATTACCATCTCATTGGTTTGTTCCAAAGCAGATTCAAAATATATTTTTAACGCACCCAAGTTTTGTGAGCTAACATTTCCCAGAATTTCAAAAATTCCTCGATTTTCTTTTATTTCTAAAGCCATAGTACTATTGATTAAATGATATTGATTTATAAAAGGTTAAGTCTTTCCATTAGTTTTGGTCTATTTGACCTGCTTATAGGAATTACACTGCGCTCAATCAAAACACTATTATCTTGAATATCAATAATTTTAGTGAAGTTGATGATGTATGACCTATGTATTTGAAAAAATAGGGCATCCGGTAATTTATCTTTTATCTTTTTTAGGGTAGAATGCACTCTGTAAAAAGAATCTGTCGTCTTTATTTCTATATAATCTCCTTTAGCCTCTATCAATAAAATCTCTCCAAACCTAAGTTTGATTAAACGCCTGTCGATATTAATATAAAGATGATCTTCATTCAATGAATCACGTGTACCTTGATAGCCGTCATCACCTGCCATTACCGGCTGTAAGGCATTTTGTAATTTTATCAGGGTTTTTTGAAACCTGGCCGGCGTAAGGGGTTTCACCAAATAATCAACAATAAATGGATAACCGTACGCTTCAATTGCAAAATTGGTATCTGATGTCGTCAACACAATTTTAGGCGGATTCACCAAGGTTTCAATAAAATCAAAACCTGTAAGCATTGGCATGTGTATGTCCAAAAAGATTACATCTACCTGATGGTGTGGTAAAAATTTTAAGGCCTCCAAAGCATTTGAAAACTGTTCTATGACATGCAACTCTTTTGAAGATCTGCATAGTTCGGCCACGATGGCCCTTGCCGTTAATTCGTCATCTATCACAATACAATTCACCTTACACAATTTTTAATATGAACGCTTCTACTGACCTCAATACACCCATAAACTCATGTTGAAGTTTAGTGTTACCATACTTTAGGTCTTCTTCATATTTAATGGCAAGCTTATAGCCATTATTAAGTCCTAAAATGCCCAACTTATGCTTTATTTTATGCACAATCTTTGCAGATTCTTCTAGCTCTTCTTTCGCCAGATTGTTTAAATAATCTTCCTTTTCCTTTGGAAATTCGGCCTGTATGATTGCTAAAAACCTTTTCTCAAACTCCTCGTTTCCGCCTGCGATTTCCTTTATGTAATCAAGGTTTGGTATTTCTCCCATTATATTTTGGTTTTTATTGTAAAAAAGAACGTGGTACCCATGCCTTCTTCCGAAGAAAGCCAGATATCACCCTTGTAATAATTTATTATTTTTTTGACTAGTGCCAAGCCAATTCCTGTCGCGTTTGCATCATCTTCAAGTTTTTTGAACATATTAAAAATACCCGCCTGTAAATGGATAGGTATTCCTTTTCCGTTGTCTTTAACACTAAAAAGCCATTTGTCTTTATCTTCATTTGCATCAATAACTATAAAACCTTCCTCTTCAAATTCTAAAGCATTCACCGCATTGGTCAACACATTTTTAAACAACTGCTCAATTCTATATTTACCGGTATACAAAACCGGTAGCTCTCCTTTAATAACAAGCTTTATGTTGTTGGGCACATAAATGGTCTGTTCTATCTCTTTGATTAATAAATTAAGGTCTACCCTAGTTATCTTTTCTTCTAACGAATCAATGGTAGCATGCCTTAAAATACCGTCAATAAGACTATCCATTTTATGCAGATTTTGAAAAATAAGGTTGAAGTTTTTCTCATTTCCCGTATTTAATTCTTTGTCCGCATCTTCTAAAACCCAACTTACTAAGGAGTGTATATTGCGAATAGGAGATTTTAAATCATGTGAAACCATGTGTGCATAATTGTTCAATGACTCGTTCTGCTGTTCTAAATTGCGCATTAACATATCTTTTTCAGCAGTCATTTCTACTATTTTGTTAGTTTGATTTTCAATATTTTCAAGAAGCCTTTGCGGATCAAAACCCAATTCGCCATGATCTTTTTCATTTGCTTTGCTTTCCATAAAGGCGACCGCCTTACTTAAGGCCTCAAGTACTTTTCGTTGACTTTCTGTTTCTTTATTCAACCTTTTGTTCGCTTCATAAAGCTCGGTTGAGCTTAAAGAAGTGGCTCTCTGAATCATGCTAAGCTTCTCGTCATAATCTGAATACGACTTGTCTATCGACTCAAAAAACAACCCGATATCCGGATGATTTTTTAAATCCTCAGGTAAAAACTTTTTTATTTGACGTTTCAGAAGAGAATGCATCTATTCGCTCATTAAGGTTAAAGTCATCGTTTGATTATGTAACTGGCATTCATTTTTACCTGCAAAAGGTGCCATTTCACCATAAGAGTAAAAGCCAGTTATTTTAGCTTTTTCGCCTATTACCTCTGCCACCTCTTCTATTTCTTCTTCCGTACGTTGCGCCAACACTAATTTTCTACCAACACAACTGACCAGAATTGCCAAGTCAGGTTTCGTTGTTCTATTCAGCATTGCAAGTTCCGCTGCATTTGAGGCCGCTTCTGCAATATCATCCATCGTTGACATCATCAACTGTACTTTTGAATTTACCGGTACGTCACCAGCCAAAATCATTGAATTGGTACTTTCGTCTATATTTAATATCGTGCGCACCAATGGTTCGGCATGTTCATTTTGTTGCACCGTAAGCGGGTATAGCAAAGCAGCCTTTGGTAATTCTTTTGCTTTTTCGCCTAAATATTTCTTGTAAAGATCTAGGGCGGGTTGTCCGTCAATTTCATATAAAATATTACCAATGGATTTGGTAATGGTTCTTTCTGGCCCAAAAGGTGTCCAACCACCATAATTCGCATAAGAAACCTCGAGGGCTTCTCCATAAAAACCAATCGCGATTACTTCCCCCTGTTTGGGTTTTTCATTGTATGCTGTTAGTGTTTTTTCAAATCGAGCACCATCACCACATAAGCCGCCCGTGATGCTAGCATTAAAATCTTTATCCGATTCAAGGCCCTCAATTAGACCACTGCCATTTATAAAACTGCCATCAGAAACAAGAAACATGTGACGTAGCCCGTCTTTATCAAACTGGTCGGAAATGGCCTTCCCCATTTTTTGAATATCCACATAGTTGGATATATTCTCGCTTACTATCTTAAAGTTGGTTTTTTCAAATTCAATTGCAGTCAATGATACTGTTTCTTCAAAAACCCTAGTTTCCATAATCTCACCTGCTGTGGAACCAAAAACCAATTCGCCATCTGGGTACATATCACGAATCTCTTCATATATTCCATCCGACTCTAGAATAAACCGATCCGCAAAAATCAATACCAATGGGTTTATTAAAACCTCACTTTGATTTTTAACCCATTCGCCATTTTTTGTTCTTTGTGCCTGATTTATTTTCATGTTTTCAATTTTGATGTATTATTTTTTGATGGTAAAAAAGAAGGTAGTGCCCACACCTATTTCACTTTCTAACCAAATGGAACCTTTGTACCTATCAATTATTTTCTTCACTATGGATAAACCGATACCTGTTGATCTTTCATTATTTCCAATGGACTGAAAAATCTTAAATATTTTTTCATGGTATTCTTTTGGGATACCAACACCGTTATCTTTAATACTAAATTGCCAATGTGTTGGGGTCTCTGTACTTGCAATTTCAACAACACCTACTTTTTTGTCAATATTCACTACGGCATTACTAAGGAAGTTTTGAAAAAGTTGGTGAATTTTGGTCTTATCGGCAAGAATGGTAGGCAATGTACCCACGATTTTAATCTTGACATGTTCTGGAATAAAAATAATCTCAGAGATACTTTGGATAATCGTATTAACATCAACCTCTTTATTATCTAAAGTGTCGCTGTTTACGGTTGAATATTTTAAAATACCCGTAATTAATTTGTCCATGCCCTCTACTTTTTCAAGCATCATTTTCAAATTATACTTACCGCTTTCATCTAACTTATCTTTATAATCTTCATAAAGCCATGCAGCTAAAGCACTAACGCTTCGGAGTGGCGATTTTAAGTCATGGGAAACAATATGGGCATACTCTTGCAGCCCAATATTACTTTCTTCTAGTTCATTGACCAGGGTTTGCTTTTGGAGTTCTAGTTCTTTTTGTTTGGTAATATCTAAATGCACACCAATAGATCCATTCACCTTTCCTGATTCATCATATCTTGGAGCACCACTTATGAGCCAATGCTTTTTAATGCCATTGTGCAACCTCAACTGAATCTCATAAGAATCAGATTCATTTCTACCTCTTTTTTCAAATTGTGCTTTTATTTTTGCGAGGTTCTCATCGTCCAAATCCATTACCTCAAGCACGTTCTTACCCGTTAAATCTGCAGCATCGACCCCTATCATCTCTGAATACCTGTTATTGGCCAATAATATTTTTGCGTCAGCATCAATCTCAACCAAGCCAAGATTCATATTCGCTATGATACTGCTATACTTTTCTTTTTGTATTTCAAGATTCTTTCGGAAGTTTTTTTGAAGGGTAACATCAGCATAACTCCAAAGGTGCCCTTTGTAAATATCGTCAACAAACAAGGGAATATAATCTCGCTCAAAAATGCGCCCATCAACCAATTCAAGCTCATCGGACAAGACCAATTCTTTTCTATCTAGAATATGGTTAACCCTATTGACTACGTATTCTGGGTCTATAAAAAGATGCTTATATTTTTCTAAATACTTTTTGCAATCAACACCAATTAACTTGTCGGGAGCCAAAGGAATCTTAAAGAAATTACAGAATTTTTGATTGGTTAAAATCATCTTTCTGTTTTCATCTTCCAATAAAATACCATTTTGAAAATTCTTAATCAGCGTTGTTAATCGCTGTTCAGATGCTTTTAACTTCTCTTCGGAGATTTTATCATTGGTAATATCTTCGATCATGGCAACTTTGTAATCAATAGCACCATGTTCGTTTCTTAAGGTAGTTACCGAGGTCTTTCCGTAAAGTGTGCTACCATTTCTTTTATGGAACTTTCTAATGATGGAAAATTTATCTGATTCTCCCCTTTTGTTATTCTCCAATAAATCTTGGTATAAGCTAATATCCTCGATTGTTGAAATATCATCAATACCTAATCTTTTAAGTTCTTGCTCACCATAACCTACCAACTCTATAAATGCCTTGTTCGCTTTTACGATTTTATCTTGCTCAATCAATAATATGCCTAAAGAAGAGTTCTCTACAATGATGTCTTGTTGCTGTTTTTGATTTTCAAGAAGTTGTTTGATTTCTATTTCTCTTGTAATGTCACGAATAACACCTTGGGCTGCAATAGGGGCACCATCTTCATTATAAATAAGGCTGGCATTAATGTTTACGTATTTTTCGCCATTATTTTTAGTACATATTTTTACGTTATAGTTTTTAAGAATCCCAACCTGCAACAGGTTTTTGAACGATTCTACGGTGTATTCCAAATAATCTTCATGCACTAAATTTGCTAAAACGATATCTTCTTTTGTATGGTCATAGCCTAAAAACTCTTTGGCACTTACATTCATATTAATGACCTTAGTGGTCAAATCCATTACTACATAAGGGTCAATAATATTAACAAAGGCCCCATCAATTTTTGAATCTTTTTTGTTCAGTAGTGACTCAAGCCTGCCATTGGCTTCACGAAGGTGTAAAGAAGCATCATATAGCTCTTTTGACTTTTGTTCCAACAGTTGTTCAGCAGCTTTCCGCGCTTTTTTCTCGCGCAGTAGTGCCCTAGTTAAAACAGAAGCGTCTACTTTATCCATGTTGGATTATTTCGAATTTGACTTCTGTTCCCTCTTCATTCAAAAGCTCATAACTTACATCAGCTTTTTTACCAAAATGTTCAAACGATTTTTTTATAAGCCCATTTGCCAAAGCATAAAGCCCTCTAGAAGAGGAATACACTAGCGATAGTGTTGACTCCGTTTTTTCCAATATTTTAAATGTTGGCAATTCCGCATCCGGATATAACTTTTTAACATGTATATGAATGTGGTCTTCAATCGCGTAGATTAGGCCTAGCGGTTTTTTATAGGCGCTTACAACTTCAGGATGCGCTTTCAATAGCCCATCAAAAAGATAATATCCAAAAGAATATAGAAGTTCGTTAACGGATGTTTTTGAGGTTTCGCTAAGACTGGTCAGCAAAGCTACCATCTCATTAAAATCATAAGTACCTACCGCAGTATAGGCACCCTCAGATTTAAGATTCGATTTTTCAACAATGTCGTCCACCGTTTCTAAACCGAAAGTAGCCTCAACCATTTCTAAAAACTCAGTGAAAATAATTCCTTTCATAATACAGAATATTATGATTTAAAAGTAGGAATTATACTACCTTATGATAAAATTTTTGTTGTGAAATAACGATTTACGTTAGGCTTTAATTAATTCGCTTACCTCCCAATAATCAAAAACTTTTTTAAGTTTTAGCTCGTAATCCTCATATTTTAAAGGCTTTATAATATAACCTGCAATACCGATTTCAAAACATGTCAACAAATCGACCCGATTTTCAGATGTGGTCAAAATAATCGTAGGCAAATATTTAAGCCTAGCATCAGCCTTTAAAACACGTAAAAACTCAATGCCGCTCATTCGTGGCATATTCAAATCTAAAAGAATGATATCAGGTAGGTTACCGCCATTTAAAATAGCAAGGGCTTCTTCACCATTCTTGGCCTCTATAATCGTATGTTTTGACTCAAATTTAGAAATCGCCCTCTGCAACTTCATGGATTCAATCATGTCATCTTCAATAAATAGTACATTCACAACAAGATATTTTTTTACATTACAAATCTGGAACAAAAAGAACATTTAAACCGCTCTTAGGGGATGAACGATCATTTACCATAGACGAATGGTAAAAATATATCGATGAAAATAGTAAAAAAAATCCTACAATTACGATTGCACTTAGGTTTTGGTCCAATTTTCCAATTGTAATTTACCCTTTTTAGTAAGTTTAGAAACGACAAGGTTATATGAGTGGTCAACTAAGGCTTTGGTCAGTTCTGGGTTAAGGCTTTCAAGGTAGAGAGTGTTCCAATGTATTTTGCTCATATGGTATCCTGGGGTAATAAGACCATCGTAGGTTTCTCTAAGCTCAAGCGCTCGTTCTGGGTCACACTTTAGATTTGCCTGTGAAGGAATTCGCTCTAGGGGAACCAGCGCAAACATTTTACCCATTACTTTAAATACTAAGGTGTGTTCGTCAAAAGGAAATTCTTCCGTAACCCCTCTTTTAAACATACAGTAGTCTCGAAACGCTTCTACATTCATTCTTTTATTCCGTTGGAATCATATACAATTACCTTATCCCATAAATGTTTGCACTCTTCTATAAAAAGCAGATGTGCTTCTTCTTTTTGGTAGGCTTCTTGCGCCTTGGCAGATTCAAATGTCACAATTAATGAATAGGTAAACGAGCCATCGACAACATCGCGAGTTGCTTTTGGTGGTGTTCCAATAAAGTTCGTTTTGGCAAATTTTGAATTGGACAAAAAGGTTTTTAATGATGTTTCAAAAAGCGTTCTATCGGTTTGATTGTTGGTGTCTTTGAACCAAAAATAAACAGTGTGAGCAAATGTTGGGTAAAAATTTTTCATATCCGTTTGGTCTTGGGCTGTTGCATTGGAAAGCACTCCAATAAACAACATGGTGCAGATTATTACTTTTTTCATTTTAATTTTCTAAAAATTGTTTTTCCCTATTGCTAATTTCAAGTGCTGAATAATCCAATTTCCACCCTATTGTTTCCACTATATTTTCAATAAGAAGCACTGCTTGTAAGGCTTCCTTTTTTGCACTTTCAATAAGGCCACTTTCAGGAATCTTTTCCCTTATATGCTCTTTGGCGTTCTGATTCAATTGGGTCAAATCGTCCGGAGAAAAAGAATTGAACAAGCCATTTTTAATATCATAAAACTGAATATCAGGTTCAATGGAGAGTATTTCAGGCTCAGGAAACTCGGTTAAAATTATCCGTTTTCTTTCATTATCAGCACTTAATTTTATCTTTTTTAAATCATATCCTATTTGAGCTTTTGCATTGATCACCACAAGGGCCTTCTTTTTACTGCTCAAAATGCTCATAAATCCATCTTTGATATTTTCATATCGGTATATTTCAGCAAAATCACCCTCTACGGATACTAACTTACAGACGCTTTTTATCTTATCAAGAATAACGGTTGACTGATGTTCCGTAAGCTCTCTTTTCTTTTTTTTGGTGAACAGGGAATATAACCAATACATGAGTATGGCACCCAAAATAAGACCCAATAGCACTTCAACTATTCCATCCATAATCAATCTATAATTTTATATAGTACGGGTCTACTAGGACTCGCATCATTTTCAAAAGGGGCAACTTGAAGATTTAGAAAATAGATTCCATCTACAATATCATTATTCACAAAAATAAATTCCGTAATAGTTGCCTTCACCCTTAATTTACCATCAGTGTTCCAAAACGCATTATGACAAACTAAGGCACCTTCATCACTTTCTCTGTCTACTGAAGGTAAATCAATCAATAAGTGTTCTACCCCTTTTTCCTTCAGAAATATTGCCGCTTCTTCCAATAAATACGGCGGATTGGTATGCGAATACTGCATCTTCTTTTTACTATTTAAATTGGGTAAGGTTCTTATAACTACTGCTTTTCTTTTTTTGTTACCCAAAGCATATTGCAACTGCTTTTTAGAGATTACAAAATCATCGTTCATTTTCTCCGGCGCTACGGTAACTACCTCAGCCAAAAAAAAGAATCGCTTCAGATTTTGATTTACAGAATGAAAAGCCTCTGTAATATGACCCGCACATTCTGTGTGGGTCACATGTGAATGCGGATTGAACCATATATTATTAAAGTTAACAGATGCCCCTTCAGATACCTTACCTATAAAACCATCTTCTTCGTGCGGTTCTATTTTAGGAGGACCTAAATACCAAGCATTGACGTTGGTTTCATCACCGTTTAACGCGATAGAAATATCCAAAGGTTTCGATAAATCAACCTTATAATTTCTAGCGTTGTGTTTTATAGTAGCGATCATACCTACAAATTAAGCATAAACAGATTACTTGCTATTCCGTCAGCTAAAAATTTACCTTTTTTTGTTGCTACCAAAGTATCACCATCTAAAAACAAAAGATGTTCGTCGATATACTTTTGTCCATATTTTAAAAGATAGGCTTTATAATTTTCGCCAAATTGGCTTGATATCTTGTTTAGCGAAACACCCCAAACGGTACGTAAGCCCGTCATTACATATTCATTGTATTTATCGGTTGTGGATAACACTTCAATTTCAATGGGCAGCTTGTCTTGTTCCAATGCCTGAATATATTTTGAATTATTATTAATGTTCCATCCCCGTCTATTGCCATCAAAAGAGTGCGCTGATGGCCCAATACCAATGTATTTTTTTTGCTGCCAATAGGCAGTATTGTTTTTTGAGAAATACCCTGGTTTTCCAAAATTTGATATTTCATAGCACGAAAACCCTGCATCTGACAAGCGTTCATTTAAGATTTCAAAATGTTGTTGCGCTACTTCGTCATCGACAGGGGCAATAATTCCCTTTTCAATAAACTTTTTTAGTGCTGTTTTTGGCTCAACCGTTAAGGCATAACTAGAAATATGCGGAATTTCAAAAGAGAGGGCTTTTTCTATATTTTCTTGCCAACGTTCATTCGACATCCCCGGAATACCGTAAATCAAATCAATGGATATATTACTAAAGTATTTCTTTGATTCACGAATACACTCTTCTGCTTCCATAGCATTATGCGCTCTATTCATGAGCTTTAGGTCTTCTTCAAAAAATGATTGAATACCAATACTCAGGCGATTGATTCCGGCTTTTTGATACTCCTCAAAAATAGTTCTAGACTGAACCGGAACAGACACTAAATCATCAGGATTTGCTTCCAATGTAATTTCAGGGTTTTCAGCAACCTTATAATTATCATAGACAGCCCCTATCAATTGTTCCATCTCTGAAACGTCTAAAACGGAAGGTGTTCCCCCGCCAAAATAGATGGTTTCCACAATTTCATCTTTGAATTCTTCTTTACGTAAAGAAATTTCTTTGCACAGCGCATTAACCATTTCAACCTTCTTTTTCATATTGGTTGAAAAATGAAAATCACAATAATGGCAAGCTTGCTTGCAAAAGGGGATGTGGATGTAGATACCAAAGCCCCCTCCGCCCCCAAGGGGGGAACTATGGTTTTTACTCATGGCCGTTCGATATTCCTATGGTCATTAAGACATCTTTTTTCGCAGATTAATAATTGTATTTCCCTTAACTCCCCCTTTGGGGGTTGGGGGGCTGTTTTGTTTTACAAAAGCCTCCCAACCAGAATACGACTTTCCTACCTCAATACGACCTGCATTGTAAAAATGACAAACCGCTGCGGCCAAACCATCAGTACTATCCAAATTTTTTGGCAATGTTTTAAGGCCGAGCATACTCTGCAACATTTTGGCCACTTGCTCTTTTGTGGCATTACCGTTGCCCGTTATCGCCATCTTAATCTTCTTGGGCAGGTATTCGGTAATTGGTATTTGCCTTGATAAACCCGCAGCCATAGCAACACCTTGAGCCCGGCCCAATTTAAGCATTGACTGTACGTTTTTACCAAAAAAAGGAGCCTCAATGGCTATTTCATCAGGGTGGTAGGTATCTATTAATTCAATAGTACGCTCAAAAATCATTTTAAGCTTGGTATAGGGGTCATTGTACTTTTTGAGCAGTAATTCATTCATTTGAACAAAATGCATCTTTTTATTGACCACTTTGATAATGCCAAAACCCATTATGGTAGTGCCGGGGTCAATGCCCAATATAATTTTTTCGTTCGCCAAGTTAGTTGGTGTTGTTTAAGACAATGGGCAACCTGAATTTTAAACTTACCGGTATTCCGCGCTTTAATGCTGGGGCAACCGTAGTCAAATCGTTAAGTCTCATTGAAACTTCTTCTTTTAAATCTGGAAAAGCGTCTTGAATAATATTATTTTCTTGTATTTCAAGAATGGTGATGAAACCATCTTCATCAATTAAGAAATCGACCTTTAAGGTATCATTCAAATCTTTTTCAAGGGTGAGTTCCAAACTAGACAAGGTATCGGTAAAGCGGGAAAGCATTTCTTGCTGAAAACAAGTTCGCTGCGCAACTTTACTGGCAGTTTCATCACACTCATCAAACAAAGGATATTGATCTACATCATTCCAATCAATGGCCAATAGTTCTTGCTGAACCTTATTCTCTGTTCGGGTTTCTTTGGATTGAAACAATTCACAAGAACCCAATAAAAAAACCATACATAAGAGCAAAACCCGCTTCATAACAGCCCTAATAATTTGGTTGAAATTACGATATTTTGAACGAATTAATCCTTGGTAAAATGGATTTCTTCCTTTAGTTCTGTAACCCGATTTTGGGCACGTTCTTTTAAGAATGGCAAGAGATTATCAAAATCAGACAGTAATTTTTCATAATGTCTTAGTTTGATTTTTGGGTCTTTATAGTATTCATCTGCCAAAATACAAACTTGCCAATAATTCAACTGGTTTGTTTTTTGTTCTTCCCAAGCTTTGGTATAATAGTCAAGTGATTTTTTAAGTTGTCCATTTAAACGCGCAATACGGCCAAGGTCCTGATATTCAGCAGCAAAATTATAACGTCGCGCTTCAATTGACTTTTTAATGTAAACCGCTGCACTATCCAATTGTTGTTCTTTTAAAAATACCCCTCCGAGTCCAAAATAAGCATCCGCTTCGCTATTAGGTATTTTTTCCAACTGTCTGTACACCATTTTGGCCTTTTCATACTGCCATCGGTTGGCGAGCGCATAGCCAAGTTTCTTATATACAAAAGGCTTCTTTTCGCCTAACTCCAATAAGCGTTCAAAAAGTTTAGCGGCTGGCTCATATTCTCCTAAGTTAAAATGATTTAAAGCCTTTAGGTTCATCAGTGCCACGTCATTAGGTGCGCTTTTCAGGCCCAAATTAAGTACCTTAAAAGCATTTGTAGGCTCTTCTGCCTGTACGTAATATTTGCCCAACAAATAAATACTTTTTAAATGGGTACTATCTAAAGCAACGGCTTTGTTTAATGCTTGGTTCCCATTTTCAAAATCTAGGGTTGCTTGTAACGACTTGCCTAGATAAAAGTAAAATTCAGGGTTGTTAACTTCCAAATTAGTTAAGTCTTTAAAAATCGAAATAGCAGCCTCATAGTTTTTTGTTTTATCATATAACTTACCAAGTTCAAATTTTGCCAAAACACTTTCTGGAAAAGTTTTTACATGCCCTTGATATTGAGCGATGGCCTTTTCGTTATTGTTCATGGCAGCATAAGCCCGAGCAATTTGTAGACTTGCATTTTCATCTCCTATTACTGCATAAGCATTGATGGCTTTGGTATAATTGCCGATTAGATATAAACTATCTGCCACGGCAGAAGCCGAGGTTTGGGCTTCGGCTTTTAAGATAAATAGCAGAAAAAAATATCCTAAATAGTACTTCATCCTTTTTATTCAGTCAAATTCAATCGTTCAATCATACTCCTCTTTAAGGCGTTTAATTGTTCATCAAGGTTTTTAATAACAGGGTTGGAAGCATTCGCCGACTCCAACAATCTATTTCTTTCAACTACCAACTGGTTATACTTTTTTATGAATTCTTCAATATTCTCATTTAACCCTATCTGGGTAGGCAGAATCTCATTGACTTCGTTACTTTTTAGAAGATCCTGTAATGATTGGGCTATGACTTTCTTTACATTAATATCTTTGCCATCTTCTAATTTAAAGTTAATGGGTATGGAGAATGGAACACTCACCGCTTCACCGTCTTGCTTACCCGGTTGCATTTTGGGCAATCGGTTGATGATGCGCTCCACCTCATCCTCCAGCAATTGATGCGGACCACGTTTTCTAATGTTGGCTATAGAACCATCTTCTGCTATTTGAAAGACAACACTAACTCGACCTTGAATACCTAAATCTTGCGCTTCTTGAGGATAATGAAAATTCTTTCTTATATGGGTTTGTATACTTTCTTGAAAACAAGCCCTTTTATCCGTAGCATTTTCACAGCCTGGAAATATGGGGACTTCATCAACTAATGCAAAAGGTGACGGTGTTATTCTAGAAGATTTTTTTACATCTAAGTTAACAACTTTGGTATCCTCGTAATAAATCTCCATTGAATTATTAAGATCATCTTTAATGAGTAGTTCCCCGTTCTTGATAACAGTTTCCATATATTGGAATAATTTAGATTTTTCCAGTTCTTCTTCCTCTGTACTATTTTCTAAGTCTTTGACATTAAAAACAATTTTGTCTTCATCGATAATTACTGAGGAAGAAAAAACAGCATCTTCTTGATTTCGCTCACAAGACGTATATACTAGCATCCCCAAGACTAAAGGCAACAACACCAAATACTTTAACTGAAATACTTTTCTTGATTTTGATTTGCTTAACATGACGATTCGTTTTTTGATTAATGATTTTTTAAAAAATTGATTGATAAAACTGATGTTTTGGGTTTGAAAAACTTCTGAAAGTAATAATTGATACTGCTCCTTTTTATTAGTTTTTGCCACATGGGCATCGGCAATGAACTCATGCAGTTCTGACATTCTCATTTGGTATAGATACACGAGCGGGTTAAACCAAAAGATGATACGCGCCAGTTCAAAAAAGAGCAGGTCCAATGAATGCCATTGTCTAATATGAACCAATTCATGCGCCACGATGTTGGGTTGCTTTTCTACAGGAATTTCTTCCCCTAAAAACACATTTTTAAAGAAGGAGAAAGCCAAGGAGCTCTTTGCAATAATGACCTGGGTATAGCCATTAAAATACTTCTTACGTCCGCTATTTTTAAGCCATTGTATTTTTAGCAACTTCACTAAAAACCATATGGCAGTTATGGTTGTGCCCAGTATACATAACCATTGATACCAAAGTAGGGCGTCCCAAAAAGAAATCTTTTCAACAATGCCCCCAACTTGAACGGCATCCAACTGAAAAAACACCTGGGAGTATCCTATATATTCGTGTGGCACGGATGTTTTTAATGCTTCTATTTTAATCCATGGCAAGAGCAATGAAAGTATAAAAGTGACTAACAGATATGCACGATTCCATTGAAAAAAAGTTTCCTTTTTTAAAAAGAGGTCATAGCCCGCTAAAAAAAGTAACTGAAATACCACTATTTCTAAAACGTACTGTATCATTTTTCTTCTTCTTTAATATGCTTCATGATTTCTTCAAGCTCGGTCATACTGATATCGTTCTTCTTCATAAAAAAAGAAACCATACTTTGAAAAGAGCCTTGAAAATACCCGTCAACCAATTTATTGATGCTCTGGTTGCTATACTCTGCTTTCTGCACCAAAGGAAAATACACATGGCCCTTACCTACTTTTTCATGACTTACAAAGCCCTTATCTTCTAAAATTCGAATAATAGTTGACACCGTATTGTAGGCAGGCTTAGGTTCTGGTAGCTCATCAATTACAGATGCAACGTTGGCTTTTTTTAATTGCCATAGTAGTTGCATTACCTCTTCTTCTGCTTTAGTTAATTGCTTCATTCAACTAATTTTTTAGTTTTAAGATTCAAATATAACTAAATATTTAGTTTAAACTAATTTTTTAGTTAATAAAATACTATTGCTATGTAACAAAACCGTTCTAAATTTGTCTAACTAGCAAATCTAACTATGGATATCGCACTTCTTATAATCGGATTTTTATTAATCCTGATCGGAATTTTAGGCAGCTTTTTACCGGTGCTGCCTGGGCCACCCATTAGCTGGGTAGGACTTTTACTGTTATACCTTACCAAAGCAGTACCTGATAATTGGTGGTTTTTGGGCATTACCCTGTTCTTTGCTTTACTCATCACCGCAATGGATTATGTGATTCCCGCCATGGGAACCAAAAAATTTGGGGGTAGTAAAGCTGGAATGATAGGCACCGTTATTGGGTTATTAGTGGCTATTTTCTTCCCTGTTCTTGGGCCATTCGGAATTATCATTTGGCCTTTTGTAGGAGCACTGGTTGGGGAATTATCAAATAAAGCCGACCAAAAAACGGCCTTAAAAGCCGCTTTTGGTTCTTTTCTAGGCTTTTTGACCGGTACGTTCATGAAGTTCTTAATTACCGTTATCTACGCCGGACTCTTTATTTGGAAGGCCATTGAGTACGGTGGCGAGCTTTTTACTTTTTCTTAAAGAAACCGCACTCACTTAGGAGAGGAGCTAATTTAAACATCCTTAAAATTAGTGGTCTGCCTAAAAAATTTAAACTAATGTTCCCCTCCTTATACAAGGAGGGGTGCCGATAGGCGGGGTGGTCAACTTAGTTTGCAAAAAGTTTCTAGTTATTCCACTTTTTTATAGAAAGACAAAAACCAAACCTAGACCTTAGACCATCCGCCTAAATACTTTATTCTCGTAACCTATAGCTTTTTAGGATGGCTTGCGGTTAGCTTCCCTCCGATTTTTTGCTTTCAGGAAAAACCACCTCCCCTTACCAAGGGGAGGACCTAATTTTACCTTTATTTAAATTAAAATCTAAAAGAATGCTAGAGCGTTCCCCCACTTATGCAAGGAGGGGTGGTTTAATTGGTTTGTTATTCCATCCACTCAACTTTTTCTTCTACGGGTTGGCGTACCCCTTCCGTTAATGCATCATCATAATATCCCATATAAAAAAAGCCAAGGCATTTTTCTCCTTCAGCAAAATCGAAAAACTCATCCATATATTTAATAAGTCCTGGAGAGCTCCAATAACTACCAATTTCCATTTCCGTGCAGCACAGCCACATATTTTGAACGGCCATTGCCGTAGCGGCAATTTCTTCCCATTCGGGTACACTTTCATTGGGGTCGCGCTGCATACAAATAGCGATAATCGCACCAGCTTTTGAAGGGTTATCAAGAAGTTTTTTAATTTTAATTTTCTTAGGTTTGGCTTCTGTCTCTTGATATTTATTTGCTAAAAAAGTTCCTAAAGCATCCTTTGAATTACCCCTTAAAACTTTAAAGCGCCAGGGTTCTGTTTTTCTATGATTAGGCGCCCAATTGGCTGCTTCCACCACTTTTTCAAGAATTTCTTTGGAAATAGGTTTGTCATTATACTGAACGGGGAAAACCGAACGTCTTCTCTTAATTAAATCAAATATCATAGCACTAGTATTATCCTTTCAAAATTATTAAATTATTTTTCATCAAACAGTAAATTCAAACAATGCTGCAGGGCAAGATTGCGATGATTGGCCTTCCATAAAACCGATAGTATGGCGCGCTGCGGAATCTTTGATAGCTCAATAAATTTTACATCTAATTGAAAACCATATTGCAAGGCCGTTGGCACTATTGAAACACCCAATCCGTTTTCTACAAGCTTAAAAATAGTCTGTGCATGAACCGATTTATGTGAGATTTGAGGGGTAAAGCCAGCATCCTCGCAAATACTCATCACCGTATCATAATACAAAGGACTATAATCTTGTGAAAATAAAATAAAGTCTGACTTCTCCAATTGCGAAACACCCTTAAAATTTGTGGTATCCAAAACGTGGTTTTTAGGCAACACCAACGAAAAAGTGTCTTCAAAAACAGGACGAATGGTAAGCTCTTTTGGTATTCGCGAAAGTCGCACAAAACCAATATCCAACTGGTCTTTTAAAATGGCACTTACTTGGGCCTTGTTGGATAATTCTTCTAGACTCGTATGAATCTCAGGGTATTCTTCTTTTAATGCTATCAACATTTTTGGTATCACTTTTTGCATAGCAGAACCCAAGAAACCAATTCGTATCTCTCCCAATTGTCCTTTGCCTATCAACTTTACTTGTTTGACCGTATGTTCTACATGCGACAAGGCGAACTCTACCTCTTTTTTTAGATACACTCCTGCGGGCGTTAATTGTACTTTTTTTTTGTCTCTAATAAACAATTGGGTATCCAGCATTTCTTCCATCTGCTTGATTTGCCTGCTTAGCCCAGGTTGCGAAATAAACAGTCGCTCTGCCGCCTTTCTAAAGTGTAACTCTTCCGCTACGGCAATAAAATATTTAAAATGCCTTAATTCTAATTGATAACTCATGGTTATTATATATTGACAAAACTAGTATTGGTAATTATTAAAAATACACTTTACTTTTGAAAGTAACTAGATTCGTACTATGCATAAATTACCTACTACCTTTTTGTATGGTGAAGACCATCTCACAGCCAGCATTGCTTTAGGTTTGGCAAAAGGTGCTATCACGGGCGTTATTTCAGAAAAAACAAAAGCAAAAATTCATACCTCAGCACAAACGGTTTCAACTATTGTTGCCAAAGGAAACATTGTTTACGGTATCAATACTGGTTTTGGCCCCTTATGTAATACCAAAATATCTAAAGAAGACACTAAAATTTTACAGACCAATATCCTACAAAGTCATAGCGTTGGGGTGGGCGAACCCATAGCCAATGAGATTGCAAAATTGATGCTCATTCTAAAAATTCACGCGCTGGCAAAAGGTTTTTCAGGTATAGCCTTAACAACATTAGACCGTATGCTTTGGCATTTAGAAAACGACGCTATTCCGGTTGTTCCCTCACAGGGTTCTGTTGGGGCGTCGGGTGATTTAGCGCCGCTAGCACATCTTTTTCTTCCCTTGATAGGATTAGGAAAAGTCAACCATAAAGGCAAGACTATCGCAACAAAAAACCTATTTCAATCAAAAAATCTGAAAGCAATAAGTTTAGGCCCAAAAGAAGGTCTGGCTCTTATCAATGGCACCCAATTTATAGCGGCGCATGCAGTGAAGGTGGTCGAAAAATTACAACATTGTTTAAAACACGCCGATATTATTGGCGCAATGATGCTGGAAGGGTTACAAGGTTCTATCAAACCTTTTTATAAAGAATTGCATGAACTGAGACCATTTAAGGGCAATCAACATGTAGCAAGCAGAATTAGAACATTATTACAAGGTTCAGAAATCTTAGAAGACCATATTGATTGCGAACGGGTACAAGACCCCTACTCGTTAAGGTGTATGCCACAAGTTCACGGAGCGTCAAGAAATACTTGGTTACATTTAAAAGAACTTGTTGAAATTGAACTCAACTCGGTTACTGACAACCCCGTGATAATTAATGATGAATTGACCATCAGTGGCGGTAGTTTTCATGGCCAACCTTTAGCCATGGCTTTGGACTATGCGACTTTAGCGGCTTCAGAATTGGGCAATATTTCTGATAGAAGAATTTATTTAGCCTTAGAAGGCAACAGCCCAGGCGTACCAAAACTATTGATGAAAGATACCGGTATCAACTCTGGTTATATGATATTGCAGTACACAACAGCGGCATTGGCAAGCGAAAACAAAGGCTTATGTTTCCCCGCGAGCGCAGACAGTATTCCAACTTCCCTAGGGCAAGAAGATCATGTTAGTATGGGTTCCATTAGTGGCAGAAAAGCCCTTCAGGTGATAGAAAATGTAGAAAAAATATTGGCTATTGAACTTTTAACGGCCGCGCAAGCTTTCGAATTCCGAAAACCCCTAAAATCAGGGGTTTTATTGGATGAAGTGCATAACTTAGTAAGAAAGAAAGTTTCTTTCGCAGCTAAAGACCGTGTTTTTTCTGATGATATTGAAATCGGTATTAAAATGATTAAAAACATTGAAGTGATTAAACAAGTTGAAAGAACCATGCAGGCCCATAATCTTAAATGGAACAGTCCTCATTCTGAAGAATTTGAAAGCTATTAGCGATGAAAAAACCAGTTTTAATCGGCCCCTTTACACAAGTATTGCCCATGAGTGGCCTACCCCTAAAAGGGACTCTTTCTGATGAACAATTGCCCATTATCACCAACGGGGGAATCTTAGTCCAAGAAGGTAAAATCATAGCATTAGGGAATTATGGGGATTTAAAAACCAATGCTGTTGCTTTAGAAGTTATTGAAGGCGAGCAAGTATGTATGCCCGGCCTTATAGATGCCCACACCCATATCTGCTACGGTGGATCCAGAGCAAATGACTATGCCATGCGAAATGCAGGGAAATCATATTTAGAGATTGCCAAAGCGGGTGGTGGTATTTGGGATACCGTGACCCAAACTCGTAAGACTTCAAAAGAAGCATTGGTTAAAGGAATTATTTCTCGTAGCAATCGCCACTTGCAAAATGGGATAACCACTTTGGAAGTCAAAAGTGGCTATGGCTTATCAGTTGCGGAAGAATTAAAAATGCTTCGGGCCATTAAAGAAGCAAATACCAAATTGACACAAGATTTAGTGAGTACATGTTTGGCAGCGCATATGGTTCCAAAAGACTGGAAGGATTCTGCAGAAGATTATCTTTCTAAAATAAGTACAGAATTATTTCCATTACTACAATCAGAGCAACTGACCAATAGAATTGATGCTTTTATTGAAGAAAGCGCATTTTCCACCTTAGCCATTGCACCCTATTTTAAAGCTGCTCGGCAACATGGTTTTGATATCACGGTACATGCGGATCAATTTACCACAGGCGGTAGTGAAATTGCCATTCATTACAAAGCTATTAGTGCTGACCATTTAGAAGCCAGTACAGATAAAGAGATTAAATTGTTAGCAAAAAGTGATGTAATCGCAGTAGCCTTACCAGGCGCTTCAATAGGTTTAGGCTGTGCTTTTACGCCTGCACGTAAATTATTGGATGCAGGCGGCGCACTCGCCATTGCCAGTGACCATAATCCTGGTTCAGCACCTATGGGTGACTTACTGACCCAAGCAACCATTTTGGGCACTTTTGAAAAACTTTCAAATACAGAAGTTTTAGCCGGTATTACGTTTAGGGCTGCTAAGGCCTTGAACCTCCGTAAAAGAGGAGTTTTAGAAAAAGATTACATAGCAGATTTTATAAGCTATCCAACCCATAATTACCAAGAGATCACCTATCACCAAGGACAATTAAAACCTGTCGGAATTTGGAAAAACGGCACTAGGGTTATGCTTCCTAACAACTAGTGAATTAATTGAATAAGCCCAGCTCTGAGTAAAGGCCTACAACTAAAAGTCAAAAATCAGTATAAAAAATGACCGATTTTAAGTCACAGATAAAACAAGGGATTCCGAATCAATTACCCAAACCAAAACCTTATCCCAAAGGTGGTAATCCAGCACCAAAAAGAAAAGACATCTTAAGTACCGAAGAAAAAAAATTAGCCTTTAAAAATGCGCTGCGCTACTTTCCTAAGGCATGGCATGTTGAGTTGGCAGTTGAATTTGCCCAAGAGCTAAAAACGTATGGCCGCATTTATATGCACCGCTTTAAACCGGAGTATCAAATGTATGCTAGACCAATACAAGAATATCCTGCTAATTCACAGCAAGCTGCCGGTATTATGTTAATGATTCAAAACAACTTGGATCCTGAAGTAGCCCAACACCCTGAAGAATTGATTACTTATGGCGGTAACGGAGCGGTTTTTCAAAATTGGGCACAATATCTATTAACGATGAAATATTTGTCAGAAATGACAGATGAACAAACCCTTCATAGTTATTCTGGACACCCCATGGGACTATTTCCATCTTCAAAAGAAGCACCTAGAGTTGTGGTCACTAACGGGATGATGATTCCCAATTACTCAAAACCAGATGATTGGGAAAAATTTAATGCCTTAGGGGTTACCCAGTACGGTCAAATGACTGCCGGTTCGTATATGTATATTGGACCACAGGGGATTGTTCATGGCACCACTATCACGGTAATGAACGCCTTTAGAAAGGTATTGAACAAAGGAGAAACACCCTCAGGAAAAATATTCTTAACCTCAGGTTTAGGAGGTATGAGCGGTGCCCAACCCAAAGCTGGAAACATCGCAAAATGTATTACCATTTGTGCAGAAATAAATCCTGCTGCAGCTAAAAAAAGACATGCACAAGGTTGGGTTGATGAATTGACCGACAATATCAACGTATTGGTTCAAAGAACTAAAAAAGCTATCGCTAAACATGAAGTCGTCTCTATTGCATATATTGGAAACGTCATAGACGTATGGGAACGATTTTATGAAGATGGAATTTATATTCATTTAGGTTCTGACCAATCTTCTTTACACAATCCTTGGGCAGGAGGATATTATCCTATCGGATTATCTTATGAAGAGGCCAATAGTTTAATGGTTGAAGATCCTGAAAAATTTAAGGTAAAAGTTCAAAAATCCCTTAGAAGGCAAGTGAACGCTATCAATAAACATGCTGAAAAAGGCACTTACTTTTTTGATTATGGCAACGCCTTTTTATTAGAGGCCTCCAGAGCAGGCGCCGCAATTTATAAAGATTTAAACGGAAAATTCAGTAACTCCCCTTCCTTTGGGGAAGGAGCTGGGGAATGGGCTTACCCATCTTATGTACAAGACATCCTAGGGCCAATGTGTTTTGATTATGGCTTTGGACCCTTTAGATGGGTCTGCGCTTCCGGTCGTTCTGAAGACCTAGCCAAAACCGATACCATTGCCGCTAAGGTATTAAACGATATTATGGTCAATGCTCCAGAAGAAATTCAGCAGCAGATGCAAGATAATATCACTTGGATTGAAGAAGCGGAACAAAACAAATTAGTGGTAGGTTCACAAGCAAGAATTTTATATGCGGACGCAGAGGGTCGTGCTAAAATCGCATCGGCATTCAATGATGCCATTGCTTCCGGAGAAATTTCTGCTCCGGTGGTTCTTGGGCGCGATCATCATGATGTAAGCGGAACGGACTCTCCGTATCGTGAAACCAGTAATATTTATGACGGCAGTAAATTCACTGCTGATATGGCCATTCATAACGTAATCGGTGATAGTTTTAGAGGAGCTACATGGGTTTCCATACATAACGGTGGTGGCGTTGGATGGGGCGAAGTCATAAATGGTGGTTTTGGCATGTTACTGGATGGCTCAAAAGAAGCAGAACAACGGTTAAGGAATATGCTTTTTTATGATGTAAACAATGGGATTGCAAGACGCAGTTGGGCCAGAAATGAGGAAGCAATTTTTGCGATTAAACGTGAAATGAAGCGCACACCACAATTAAAAGTCACTTTACCACATTTAGTAGATGACGGACTGTTAGATGATTTAATTTAGAGCTATGGCAAAATATGTTCATCCCACCCAAGATAAATGGACAGGTCGGAGCAGCGACCAACAATTGTACTTACATGAAAAAGTGCAGTGTTTACCCCTTGCTGAAATCAAACCAGAAGGAAAACAATTCGCAATATTAGGATATGCCTGTGATGAAGGAGTGCGACGTAATCAAGGGAGGGTCGGAGCAAAAAATGGCCCTGATGCGGTTAAAAGGGTTTTGGCTAAAATGCCAAATCACCTAGGAGATACCGTAGCCATTTTAGATGTTGGAGCTATCATTTGCGAAGACCAAGAGTTAGAACTTACACAAGATGAACTTGCTAAAATAGTTACTGAATTATTGAACAAAAATACCCTACCAATACTTATTGGTGGCGGTCATGATATTGCATACGGGCATTTTAATGGTATAAAAAAACACTTAATACACAACAATAAGCGCCCCAGTATTGGTGTTATTAATTTTGATGCCCATTTTGATTTAAGAGGAGATGATGACGGTCCAAATTCAGGCACGCCTTTTTTTCAAATCGCCAACGAAAATGAACCTTTTCATTATCTATGTTTAGGCATTCGTAGAGATGCCAACGATAAAAAATTATTTCAAACAGCCCAAGAGTTAGATGTAACTTATGTGGACCGCAACACCTTTCGTATTCAATTCGCGAAAGAAATCAATACTTGGATTAAAGCTTTTATGGAAAAGGTGGATCATATCTATGTCACCATAGATTTAGATGGTTTTTCATCTGCCTATGCCCCTGGTGTTAGTGCTCCTTCCCCATTAGGTTTTTCACCTGATATTGTATTAGAGTCCTTGGAGACCATTATCGCATCGGGGAAGCTTATCAGTTTGGACATTGCTGAGATGAACCCAAGTTATGATATAGACCATCAAACTGCTAAGCTTGCAGCCTCATTGATTCATTTAGTCATACACTCTGAATTCGAGTAAACAAAAAAAGCCTCCCATAAGGAAAGCCTTTCATTGGTTTGCACATTCTGTGCATCACCTAGTTTCAACTTAGTTGAAACTCAACACAACGATACAAAGATATAAAAGAAATTTTGCTATTTATGCTTTTCCCAAATTAAGGCTGCAGCACCACAAATAGCGGCTGTTTTATTGGGCATTCCTGATTCTATAATGCTAACTTTTCCTTTATAGACATCCAGCAAATATTCATTAAAATACGTATGTAAAGGCTCTAAAATCCACTTACCACTATTGGTTAAGCCACCCATTAAAACAAAAGCTTCCGGTTGCGTAAAAGCAGTAAAATTAGCTAATGCCTGAGCCATCATTTTAGCCGTATAATCAAATGCTTTGATAGCAATAACATCACCTTCTTCAGCCGCAATGGTAATCTCCTCACCATGTAAATCGTTATAGGCTATATTTCTAAACCGACTATCGTCCATATACTTACTCAACATATACATAATGGTTCGCTTTAAGCCAGTAGCAGAAACATAAGCCTCCAGGCCTCCTCGCACCCCTAAACCGGTCAAGCGTCCATCACCAATAGTCATATCTACATGACCAAGTTCTCCAGCAAACCCATCATACCCATCAATTAATTGCCCATTGGCAACAATACCTGCACCAAAGCCCGTGCCTAAAGTAATCGCAATAAAATCGGTCATATTACGCCCACTCCCAAAAAGCATTTCACCTAAAGCCGCTGCACTCGCATCATTCATAATACGCATGGGAACAGACATTCTTTCTTTAAACTTATCTAAAATAGGGATGCTTCCCTTCCATAATAAGTTGGCAGCACTTTCAATGGTACCACGCTTGCTGGAGGCATTTGGAGCCCCTATGCCACAACCTATGATATTAGGCTCAGAATCAAGAGAAGCTATAAGGGTATCCGCAGTTTCCTTTGCCTTATCCAAATATTCCTCTAAAACAGGGTATTCTTTGGTTCTAAAAAAATCTTGTCCGTGAACATTTCCTTCTTTGTCAACCAAACCAATTTTGGTTTTCGTTCCGCCTATGTCTATTCCTACTACTAAATCCATACTGTATTTTTTGGCTACTTAAAGATAGGTGTTTTACAAAAAAGTGCGTCCAAAAGGTTCTTCAAATTGAATTGATTTAAATATCTTTATTTCTTCATGGTAATTAGGAAAAGAATCATGATAAGGGTATAATTCAACTAAATGAAAACGACTATTTTTTATAGTATTATAATTCTATTCTTTAGCCTCTCTTGTGAGACGAAAGAAAAAAACATCCCTCAGAAAAACAACCTGAACCAGAAATCAATAAAAAAACTAAGCTATCATGAAGCCTACTTGGCCGAAATTGAACAGCAGCAAAAAAAAGAAAACCCCCTAAATGATACGCTACAAATGCTTAAAATTAAGGGAAGTTCATTTATGATGGGTGGTATTAGCGAACAAGCACGAGCGGACGAACTGCCCAGACATGAAGAGACTGTTGCCGATTTTTGGATGGATCGCACGGAGGTTACCAACAACCAGTTTCGCGAATTTATTGAAGCTACAGGCTATGTGACGACTGCGGAGCGACCTGCTGTCATTGAAGGTAAGACCTATGATCCTGGTGCTTTAGTATTTGATGAGACGAATCCATCAATGTGGTGGAAATTTCAGGTGGGTGCCAATTGGAAACAGCCTTACGGACCTGATAGTAACATTGAAGGCAAAGATAATCACCCTGTGGTGCAGGTTTCTTGGTATGACGCCATGGCCTACGCACATTGGGCAGGTAAACGTTTGCCCAAAGAATCAGAATGGGAATATGCTGCAAAAGGCGGAACGGAGGACTTAAAATATTTTTGGGGCAATGAATTTAACCTTGCTACCAAAAAAGCAAATTTCTTTCAAGGTAATTTCCCTATTGAAAACAGCAATCAAGACCGCTACATTAAAACAGCGGCGGTAAAGTCGTTTCCTAAAAATGGATACGGGCTATATGATATCGCTGGCAACGTTTGGGAATGGTGCCTAGACACCTATTACCCCAATGCATATACACTTCTTGATAAACGAGAAGATGGTTATTTTAAAAAGTATTACAACAAAGCGCAACAGAAAGTAGTGCGTGGCGGATCTTTTCTTTGTAGCGAAAGTTACTGTACGGGCTATCGATTATCAGCACGAATGAGCTCAACGCCTGATACAGGCTTGGAGCATACTGGGTTTAGATGTGTCATAGCTCCGTCTGATTCAGCTAAATAAAGTTTGTTGCTGTTTCTTAAGCTTTCATGCTCAACCCATACCTAGTACAACTTTATACTTTTAGGCAAGCAGTGCTATTTTATTTCGCTATTCTACTCCAAATTTATAAACACAGGTAGACGTATATTTATCGCCTGGCAGCAACATAGTGCTTGGAAAATTTTCTTGGTTGGGCGAATCAGGAAAATGTTGGGTCTCTAAACAAAAAGCACCTCTAAAGTCATATTTTTTTCCTGACTTTCCGGTATTGCCTTTTAAGAAGTTACCGCCATAAAACTGTAATCCGGGTTCATCCGTAAAAACCTCTAGGGTCCTCCCACTTTTAGGCTCCAAAACTTTGGCCGCCAGCAACAAGCCATCTTCATCGGTGGAATTTTCATTCAATACAAAATTATGGTCATAACCCATACCGTATTTCAATTGTTCGTTTTCAACCTCTAAGTCTTGGCCTATAGGTTTTGGTTTGTTAAAATCGAATGGAGTGCCTTCAACACTTCTTATTTCACCCGTAGGAATCAAGCCTGAGTTGACAGGAGTAAAATAATTGGCATTGATCGTTAACAGGTGCTCATTAACTGTTCCATTACCATTGCCCTTTAAATTAAAGAAAGAGTGATGGGTCAAATTCACAGTCGTTTTCTGATCGGTTTCAGCTTCATAAGTGATGATAAGTTCATTATCGGCAGTTAGTTGGAAATTGACCTTTACCATTAAATTTCCAGGATACCCTTCCTCCATATCTGGAGACAACCTTGAAAACTCTATTTCATTATCGGTAACCTTATCAACATTCCAAACCACACTTTCAAAACCCTTATCACCACCGTGCAGGTGATTCGCTCCGTTATTTGTTGCCAAAGTATACTCTTGACCATCGATTGAAAATTTTCCTTTTGCAATCCGGTTACCATACCTGCCTATCGTGGCTCCAAAATACTTTTCTTCGGCTTTACGATATCCTTCCAAAGTCTCAAAACCTAAAACAATATCATCAAAATTTCCTTGTTTATCCGGTGTATATAGCGTTACCAAACGTTGTCCATAGTTGGTGAATGTTGCTTCAATACCATTTCTATTTTTTATAGTATGGATACTGATTTCCTTTCCGTTGATTTCATCCTCAAAATCTTTTTTCTTTATTGTAGTCAAAAGGGGTTCTTTAGCATCTTCCATTTTTGATTCATTTTCTTTTTTATCCTTATTAATACATCCTATTTGGAGAGCTAATAAAACTATTAAGACAAATGTCGCTTTTAAATTCATTTCTTACTTTTTAATGACATAACACTAAAAGATTCTTTAAATATTACTTTGAAAAGTTACTCATTTGAGATAAAATACCTACCATTTGAAACATGGGCTTTGCCCTAAAAAAACCACACACTAGTTGTGTACGTCTTGAATAGCCATAGCTTTTGCCCAAACATAGGCACTATAGGTATTACTCCATTAGCGCAATAATACAAAAGGATAGTATTAATGTTCAAATAGATGGATTTTTGAGGTACACATACCAATTGTTCACCTATCTGTAATGATATAAAAGTAAGCAGCATTGGGATAAACCTAAGGATATTTAAATCTCGGTTATCACGTAAAATTATTCCCTGAGTATGATTTTGAATGTTATGACATTACCGCAGCTTATGTAATCATTCCATTATTGTTCATATCTAAATTGGAATTATTCCATTTATTAGGAATTATTCCATAATTTAGTGATCCTTTTTATGATATAGTGAGCAAGACCATTTTACATTTAGATCTAGATACCTTTTACGTTTCAGTAGAACGTATCATCAATAGTGAGTTAAAAAACAGACCCTTATTGGTGGGCGGCACCAGTGATCGTGGTGTTGTCGCTGCCTGCAGTTATGAAACCAGGGCTTTTGGGGTGCATTCTGGCATGCCTATGAAAATGGCTAAAGAACTCTGCCCTGAGGCTGTCGTTATCCGAGGCAACTCAGCAAACTACAGTAAACAATCCGACACCGTTACCGAAATCATTAAAGAATATGTGCCCCTATTTGAAAAATCGAGTATTGATGAGTTTTATGCCGATCTATCTGGTATGGATCGTTTTTTTGGCTCCTATAAATACGCATCTGAACTGCGTCAAAAAATATTGAAAGAGACCGGATTGCCCATTTCATTTGGGTTATCTGCAAATAAAGTGGTCTCTAAAGTGGCTACTAACGAGGCAAAACCAAATAACCAATTAAAAATTGACCTCGGACTTGAAAAACCTTTTTTAGCACCACTTTCTATAAAAAAAATACCCATGGTAGGCGATAAAACCTATCAAACCTTAAGAAACTTAGGGATTAGACAGGTAAAAACCGTTCAAAAAATGCCAATGGATATTATGCAACGTGTTTTAGGTGCCAATGGCGCTGTTATTTGGAAACGAGCAAATGGTATAGACAACAGCCCTGTTGTTCCGTTTTGTGATAGAAAATCGGTTTCAACGGAACGAACTTTTGATAGGGACACCATAGATGTTATCAAGCTAAGGGGAGTTTTAATCGCAATGACAGAGAACTTAGCGTATCAACTACGCCGAGGCGATAAATTAACTGCCTGTATCACAGTAAAAATAAGGTATTCCGATTTTAACACTTACTCAAAACAACAACGGATTCCGTATACGAGTGCCGACCATATTTTAATTCCTAAAATTTTAGCGTTATTCAAAACCCTTTATAACAAAAGAATGCTCGTTCGCTTAGTAGGCATAAGATTTAGTCATTTGGTCTCTGGCAACTATCAAATCAATCTTTTTGATGATACTGAAGAGGCATTGAACTTATATCAAGCTATGGATTACGTGCGTAAACGTTTTGGTGATCGTAGCGTAATACGAGCCTCAGCCATGGAAGCCAAAAGTATTGGCCGTATACAAAACCCTTTTAATGGGCTACCGCCAGTAGTATTGGCACATCGGAAGCAGTAGGCAGTAGGCAGTAGGCAGT
>CAYGUO010000011.1:0-4973 GCA_964353095.1 uncultured Flavobacteriaceae bacterium
ATTCATAACCTTAAGCGTGGCAGATAATTTATCATTTGCAGTTTTAGGATACCATTTTTTTGTCTGCGCCAATTCAGTTCTTGTATTATTTGAAGTGCCATGGGTGTCTCCACCGTTTGGCGCTTTAAAAACTACCCAATTAGTATTCCCATCATTTGCAGTGAAAAAAAAATCTTTGTTTTCAAAATCAGTTGCAATACCAGCATTTGAGCCATCACCCAAAATCAATTTCCAATGGTCAAAAAATGGAATTACTTCACTTGGGTATGTAATCGCTTGTGCTGTTTCGGTTTGAATCTGCTTTGTTTTCTCTTTGAAACTTCCAATCATCAACAGAAAGCCAATAAGTACTGTGGTTTTAATGGCTATGTTTTTCATTTTTCTTCTTAATTAAAAACTATTAGTTGGGCTTCGTTCCTTCTCCTACGGTAGCCTCTTTAAACCAAACTTCGGCATAGCTTCCATTTGCATATTGCTTTGCGATATCACCGTTATAGGTTTCTGATTTCGTAGATTTTCCGTTGGCCTGATTGTAACAACCTTGTTTGAAATACTGTATTTCACCGGCATAAGCGGTATCACGTTCTACTCCGTCACGACCTCTTTTGTAGTAGGTAGAAATTATTTGTTCTGGTACATCTGCTGTTGTCGCAAAATCTGATTTTATTAAATTCTTTGTGAAGGTTCTTGTTTCATGACCTTCGCTCGTAAAAGTGAGATACATCATACCTTCAAAAACATTTACCTCATAGCTGAATTCTTCACCTATTGCAATTCCGTCTTCAGGTTCTTTTCGATATTCCGTTGGACTTGGGCCAACATCAGAAAAATCATAACCCCAAACAGCGGTTGAAAAATCCCATCTACCATCATTGCTGCCAGCGGTATTTATTTCATAGTTCCAAAAAACAGCACCTTTTGTGTGTCCGGGGAATTTTTTATAATAGATTTTTAAAGGCTCGTTTTCATGTCCCTCATCGCTATGAATTTGCCCAACAACAGTTGAAAAGGAAGAAGATTTGGTGGCATCACCTGTCGTAGACACATGTATTACTTTTAAAGTTCCGGTTAATTTGCCGCCAATTTCAGGAGTCCAATGCGCTTTTTGACCGAGTTCTGTTCTGGTGTTGCTAGACGTTCTTGAGGTAATACCAGAATTTGGGGTTTTGTACACTACCCAATCCGTAGTACCATCGTTTTCAACGTAAAAGAAATTTTCCTTTGAAAAATTCACCAGAGAATCACTTTTTGTACCATCGCCACAGAGAATTTTCCATTCATCCATAAACGAAATCACATCACTAGGGTATTTAATTTCAGTTGAAGCAGTGCTTGCCGAAGTAGTTTTTGAATTATTCTTACAAGCAAAAAACGTTAAAAGTATAACGATGGTAACTATTGATTTTTTCATTTTAAAAATGATTTTCTTGCAGCCGTTAATACATTAATTTCATAACTAAATTCTCTTCAGTTATAATTTTCCCTGAATTTGTTAAGACATTTTCAGATTCCATATTGTTTTTTGCCCCCCATAAAATAGATACAAACTGTACCGCATTGTTTTTGAACGTGTTTTTAGTAAGCGTTACATTCACAATACCGTTATGGTTGAGCAATCTTTTATTTTCTTCTTTTGCACCACAATTCGTAAACGTACTGTTCGCTACAAGAAGATTTCCACCAATGGTAGATTCATCATATCCACCTCTGTAATAATCAATAACATTAGCTTTTACGTTATTGAAGTTGCACTTGTTTATGGTTAAATATTCTGTGTTGTAATCTCCCTTATCGTTAGTTTCCTCAGATAATTCTATGCCGTTTTCACAATTAGAAATGGATGTGTTTTCAAACCTTACACGTTCTGCAAATGATTCTTTATATACTTTTAATACATAATTGAAGTCGCTGATTTCAGCACCCAAAACGGTCAAGCCAAAATGGTTGGACATGTTTTCTTTTAGACTTGCAAAAGCATAGTTTGAACTATTTCCTTTTAAGGATACGTTGTTCACCGTTAGTTTTCCATAAGGTTGCAGTGAAAACAAAGGGGTGTTTGCTGCTCCAGAATAAACAACCTGTGCTTTTGCTTCCGATTGAATCGTAATTGTTTTATTAATTACTAGAGATGTATTTACAGTATACGTGCCTTCTGACAAAGCAATAATATCACCATTGTCAGCTTCATTTATTTTAGCTTGTAAGTCTTCTGCGTTGGTTACTGTATGTGTTTTTGGTTCTTTAGCTTCAACTATGTTGGAGTACCATGAGGCCCCATATTTCGATTTGTCTAAAATATTCGGATTGGAAACATTTTTGCCTGTAATCGCACCAATACTTTTATCCTCTTTTCTGGATACCCCTAATAAATCTGTTTCAATCGTATTAAAATCGAAACCATTATACGCTTCAAAATCATTAGGTATTCCGGTGGGGATATAAATGTTGTCTGTCAACTTTTTTATATCCAACTCAACTTGAATAATACCACCATCAAAGTCTTTAAAAGCAACTCCTTGATTATTAATTACGTTATTCTTAAACGTCACACCATCAGCTTTATCATTTTCAACAACAATAGCTTCAAGGCCTTTTTCATTATAAATAATATTATTGGCCACCGTTGTTCTAATGGCTCTTGCGGAACGGATTTCTGATGCTGGTAAAACATCGGCCTGCGCAATATTTGTGCCTACACCAAATTGCCAAGGCGAACTACAATTTACATACGTATTATAAGCAACAACAACATCTGTTACTTGATTGTAACGGTTTAATGGTGACTTAGGAATACCGTTCATTACTGCCAACGGACTTCTAAAACTCTTCCCTTTTAATCCATAGAAGTAATTATTGACAACCCAATGGCCTGTGTTGATGATTCTAATTCCACCATAGTTTTCGTTTACACCATCACCAATAAAATAATTCCCATCAACGGTAACATAGTTGCCATGTCGTGTTACCAAAGAACCTTCGCTTTTATAAAATACATTGTTTTTAAATACATTAAAGTTGGTTTTACTTGAAATAATTTCGACTTCACCGTTACATTCTTCAAATAAGTTGTTAGCTACGTAAGTATGACTTGGTGACATTGATGTATAACTATCACCTAGTTGAATCGTTTCTCCACTTGGCCCGCCTTTAACCGGTCTTGGACCAAAATGATTATTGATGATTTGATGGTAATTATTAATACTTTCAATACCTGCAATACTAACTCTAACGGTTGGCCCTCTATTCGTTTTTCCTGCGATGTAAGAATTGCTCAACTCATTATTTCTGCCCCAAAACTGCACCCATAAATCACTATCGTCTCGTTTGGGTTTATTGAAATCTTCGATAACACAATTGGTGACTTTACAATTATTTGCAATTTCATCTGGGCCATCTTCGTGGCCAATTTTAAAATCTATGATTGCGTTAGATGGAGAGAATCCGTTCTTAAAATGTAAACCTTCTACCACTAAATATTCACCTCCAAATTTCAAATATGATTCTCCTTCTATTGTAACTTTACCAGCAGTTTCTGCTTTAAGTGTAATAGGATTATCTTTTGTTCCTTTTCCTTTAAATTTTATTTGAACATCTTTCCAAATTCCATTTTTCAAAACAATATGATCCCCTGCTTTAGCGCTATCTATAGCTATAGTTAGCTCATCAGGGTTGTTCACCTTGATAACACTCAATTTTGATTTTTCACCACAAGCCAGCACTAAAAAAAATACGGAGAGAATAGTTAATGATTTCTTCATTTTTAGGAGATAGATTCTTCGTTATGAATAAAATTACTTTTAAAAAAAGAAAACGATACTTTATAAAACCAAACTGGTTAACCAGTTTGGTTTACCAAAAATACATATATTTGTAAGACTCGCAAGTTTTTAACATAAATACTACCCGAACAATCTAGATTAATAATGGGTAATGAACGAAAATAACAAAACCATATCAAGAAGAAAATTCACTAAGCTTTCTGCTGCTGCAGTTGGGAGTATTCCTTTAATGAGTTTTGATCCTGGTCTGTTATCCCCAAGGCTAAAATCCGAAAATGCCATTGAAGTTCATTTGTTCTCAAAACATTTGCAATTTCTAGATTACAATGAAATGGCAGCCGCGGCTGCTGAAATGGGTTTTGATGGATTGGATTTGACCGTTAGGCCAAAGGGACATGTTTTGCCCAAAAAAGTGGTAGCTGATTTACCAAAGGCAGTTGATGCGATGAAAAAATATGGCCTTGCCCCAAAAGCCCTAACGACAAACGTTTGGGACTTGAAGGTACGAGAGCAGCTATCCGTCTTGGAAACGGCAAGCAAATTAGGTTTTAGCCATTACCGCACTGGCTGGCTAAGTTATCCTGAAGATAGCCCGATTGCAGAAAGTCAAGCTATTTACGCACAGCAGGCCAAAGCATTGGAGCTGGTTAATAAGGATTTAGGATTAATTGGTTGCTATCAAAACCACGCTGGCAATCATGTGGGCGCTCCTATTTGGGATTTGCTACCCATTCTATCCGCCACGAACAATCAAAATATAGGATGTCAATACGATATCAGGCATGCGGTAGTTGAAGGTGGCAGTAGTTGGGAACTTGGACTACGACAAATTGCACCCTTTATCAAATCCATAGTCATCAAAGATTTTAAATGGGGTATTGCTAATGGAAAATGGAAACCGATAAACACTCCTCTTGGAGAAGGTATGGTTGATTTTAATCGCTACTTCACCTTACTCAAAAAATACAACATCAATGTGCCAATTTCGTTGCACTTGGAGTATGACTTGGGAGGAGCTGAACATGGCGATACAAAAATCAGCATGGATAAAAAGGAGATATTTGCAAAAATGAAGAAGGATTTGAGCTTTTTAAGGGAAACGTGGCAAAAGGCTTCAAACTAAAAAACCAAGCAAGATGACCAAACTATCAAAAGAGAATAGACAAAAATTAGCGCGCATCACCACAGCTACTG
>CAYGUO010000011.1:4983-30440 GCA_964353095.1 uncultured Flavobacteriaceae bacterium
GGATTAAAAAATCAGTTTATCCAAGACGTTGTTCCTTTAAAAAAAGGACGACCCACTATGGTGGGAGAAGCTTTTACCCTAAGGTATATTCCTGCTAGGGAAGACCTCAACGGTATTGAGGTGTTCAAAAATCCGCAACACCCACAACGGGTAGCTATCGAAACATGTCCCAAAGGTGCTGTTTTGGTCATTGATAGTAGAAAAAATGCAAGGGCAGCCTCCGCTGGTTCCATACTCATTACGCGATTAATGATGCGTGGTGCATCCGGCATCGTTACAGATGGTGGGTTTAGGGATTGTAGTGAGATTGACGACTTAGATTTTCCATCTTACCACAACAGACCCTCCGCCCCTACAAACCTTACCTTACACCAGGCATTGGACATCAATGTTCCTATTGGGTGCGGTGATGTCGCTGTTTATCCAGGAGATATTATTCTTGGCGATGACGATGGTGTGATGGTGATTCCTGCCCATCTGCTTGATGAAGTGATTACAGAATGTACCCAAATGACCTTGTTTGAGGATTTTGTTTTAGAACAAGTTCAAAACGGGACATCTATTGTAGGCTTGTATCCGCTTACCGATGAGAACATTCGCAACGAGTTTGAGACATGGATTAAGAAGACAAGTTCAACACCGCTTTAAGAGTTTTATAAAAAGATAATACCATACCGTATTCAAAACTACGTGCCCTTACATAGTTACAAGCCCCAATCATTTATCAAAGAATAACAAGTTTTCTAGTATTCGTTGAATCAAACGGAGAGAAAAATTTGGCGACAATCTTAATCTAAAGAGGATATAGAATGACTTAGCTCTTGCCGGGGTCACTTTTTGAAATTACGATTTTATGTTCTCCGTGAAAACTTTATTCAGACTGATACTGGTGAGCGGTTTATCAAAAAAGCCTGAGATATTCTTATGTGCCTTCGCTATGGCTCGATCTTCCGTTTTTCCGAAGGCCGATAACACATAAATTTCTGGTAGGCTCACTTTTTTAGCACGTTTTTTTAGCTGTTGTATAAATTGCCATCCATCCATATCATCCATTACTAAATCAAGAAAAATAATATCTGGTAGTGCTTTGTTTGCTGAAATTAAGCTAGAAGCTGTTTCCAGTGCTTCTTCTGCATTGGGAAAAGTAGCTATGGTAAAGGGTTCTTTGTATTGTTGTAAACAGTAACGTGTTGCAAATTGAGAAACCAAGTCGTCATCAATAATCCAAATCGTTCTTTGCATAAGCCGGTAGGTTTGATAATTTGGGAATTACCACGTTTCAAACACAAAGAAAAAACTTTAAGTGCTATCTGCCCTAAATTCTCGTTTTACGGTCAAAAGCATCTTTGTACCGTTCAATATTCAGATACTATGGTAAAATAACGTCTTTACAAATTAGGCTTAATGCGGCAGTTTAGCTTTAAGTAGCCCGTAAACAAATGTACCGAGCAAGGCTCCAAAAATGACTACTAGAATAGGTAAAAATCCAGCGCCGAGCAAGGTATACATAGGCCCGGGGCATGCCCCGGCTAAGGCCCAGCCCAAACCAAACAATATGCCACCAACAGCATAGCGAACAACCGATTTTTCTTTATCGGCAATGACTATTTTTTCTCCAAAGACCGATTTAGCTCCTGTTCTTTTCACCCATTGGGTAAAAATGATCCCTAATGCCAAAGCTGACCCAATAATGCCATACATGTGAAAAGCATCAAACTGAAACATTTCATAAATACGGAACCAAGAAGCAGCCTCCGACTTGAACATTACTATACCAAAGAAAACACCAACTATTAAATAGATAAAGCTCTTCATGTTTCTAGAAAATTAAAGGAAATATAAAATGAATCATCACAAGGCCACCTACGAAAAAGCCAATGACCGCTATTAAAGAAGGGAGCTGTAAATTACTTAAACCAGAAATAGCATGCCCTGAGGTACAGCCTCCTGCATATCTGGCACCAAAGCCTACCAGAAAACCACCCAATATCAAAATAAATAAAGTTTTGGGGTTTGAAAAAACCGCATTAGCAAAGAACTCCGTTGGCATATAAGCAGTGCCTGCGCTAGAAAATCCTAGTTCTTGTAACTTAACTACCGTCTCTGAACTAATCGCAACGGAATCATCAAGGGTAAGAAAATTGGCTGCAATAAATCCGCCAATCACCGCGCCTATCATTACAATAAGGTTCCAGCGTTGTGCTTTCCAATCAAAACGAAAAAATTCAGCTGCTTTATTACCTCCAGCTATGGTGCAAAGCGTTCGAAGGTTGGAAGACATACCGAACCGTTTACCCAAAAGAAGTAAGGTTGCCATAGTGAAGGCAATCAATGGACCAGAAACATACCAAGGCCATGGTTGTACTATAAAATTCATACCTGAAAATTTTTACAAAGAAAAGCCAAATGTAGGTCACCTCATGTAACTTATGTTACAAGACTGTTCTGGTGATGGTTCTAATTGATTGTTATGACTTTTTACCGCTGTTCATCATGCTAAAAACCGCACCTATTAAAATAAGCACAACCAGCACAAAAATACCGATCATCCAAATACCGTTTTCCCAAGCAACCAATGGAAGTGTTTTTAAAAACATAAGTCTCTATTTAATGATGATATCAACAAGCTCATTGCAGGCCCACTGGGCATTCGCAAGCAACAACTTGAAAATAGTGATGCGAGCAAAGGCATATTTACATCTTGATTATGGAGTAAAATTAGTATATGATTACCCTATATGCTATGATAATTCTCATTTTTTGACCTTACAAGTGTTCAATCCAAAGAGCGTATACAATGGACAAAAACTAATAAAACTGGTCAAGATAAAAACTGCCGAAAGGCCCAGCAATACATAAGCCAAGGTACCCTCTACTACTTTAAAATAATACAAGGCTATCACTATGATTGCCATAACAAAACGGATAATACGGTCCATACCGCCCATATTTTTTTTCATGATCAAATTTTTAAGTTGTCAATTAGTACCACAATTGCTGTTATCAAAACAATACAGGTTATGCAGACCAGGACCAATTTGTGTCCCTTTTTTAATTTCATATTCAAAGCTAGAATTCTTTGACCAAATGTGTTGTAACCTTAGTTACACAAGGATCTTATTTTTTATAGTATTTTTAAGTTTCAACTTTAATCAATGAACCGAAGAAAATTTGCTTCAAAACTGACTTTAGCTACCATTTCAGGCATTTTGGGCGCAGAAATAGTTTTTGGCAAGCAGCTACCGTTAGATTATTTGCCTTTGGGACTTCAAGATTCAGACCCCTTTAAGCTGTTTCAAAAAGACAAAGAAATGGTTCTTCTAAACGATAAACCATGGAATATGGAGGCAAAGGCGCATCTATTGAATGATACCATTACGCCAAATAAGTTCATGTTCATTCGTAACAATGGTAAAATTCCTGAAAATATCGATGCCAGTTCGTGGACTTTAACCATTGATGGAGAATCGGTTCAACAACAAAAAAGCTATACCCTAGCAGCATTAAAATCTAAATTTAAAAGCTACACCTATCAATTGACCTTAGAATGTGGTGGTAATGGCCGTAGTGAATTCAACCCGCCCGCAAAAGGAAACCAATGGACCATTGGTGCCGTATCAAGTGCTAATTGGACGGGTATTCGGCTTCGTGACCTTTTAGAAGACGTTGGGCTAACCGATGATGCCGTTTATATTGGCTACCATGCCGCAGACACCCATTTAAGCGGTGACCCAACCAAAGAACCTATTTCACGCGGCGTACCCATTGCAAAGGCTTTACAAGATGAAACCTTATTGGCTTTTCAGATGAATGGTAAAGATATTCCTTTGGCCCACGGCTACCCACTGCGTTTAGTTTGTGGTGGATGGCCTGCTTCAGCATCTGGAAAATGGGTGAACCGTATCAGTGTTCGCAATCAAATACACGATGGGGCAAAAATGGAAGGAAATTCTTATCGTGTTCCATGTGAAACGGTAGCACCCGGAAGCACTGTTGACGCTGAAGCTATGTGTATCATAGAATCGATGCCGGTAAAATCTTTGATTACCTATCCAAAAACAGGCGCGTTACTTACTAAAGGAAAAAATTTAAACATAAACGGTCATGCCTGGGCGGGCGAATTGACCGTTTCAAAAATGGAATATTCCATTGATTTTGGAAGCACTTGGCAAGTTTGCAAGCTTGACAGCCCGGCGAACCGATTGGCTTGGCAGCAATTTAACGCCACAATCACTTTTCCTAAAAAAGGATACTATGAAATTTGGGCGCGTGCAACGGATAGCGACGGAAAAGCGCAACCTATGGTCTTACCTGGCTGGAATCCTAAAGGATATTTGAACAATGCTTGTCATCGAATCGCCGTTAAAGTAATTTAATCATACATGGAAAATAGGTTTCAAAAACAGGTTAAAGCGCTTTCAAAAATGCTATTTGTGTTTTTGTTATTGGTTTTTGTACTGTTTGGAGGCCTCTTTTATCTAAAAGAACACCCCGAAACCTGGCAAGGCTCTAATTTGAAAACAGAAACCTATATTGAAATTTCTGAAGAAGCTAACGACAAAGTAGAAAACGGAATACACGTAGCAACTGGTTTTATTGATGATACCCATCTTGATTTGGTTATTCAAAATTGCACCAATTGCCATTCTGCAAAATTGGTGACACAAAACCGAATGAGTGAAGAAGGCTGGAAAGCCACTATTCAATGGATGCAAAAAACCCAAAATCTTTGGGATTTAGGGCTAAATGAAGCCAAAATAGTGGCGTATTTAGCAAAGAACTATGCCCCAGCAGCGGAAGGGAGAAGAGTCAATATTGAAGTGGCTGATTGGTATGAACTAGAATAGTAGCCTTATCCGCTTCAAGTAATTATGGATACAGAACTACTTAAATAATATAAATTAAGAATACCTGTTAACGCAGAAAATAAGATGGAAAAATACTGGGATGCATTTGTAAATGGATTTTTTGGAACGGTCAATTGGACCTGGAAGTCCATTGTTTTTGAAGTGCCTTGGTATACCAATTATTTTTGGGGACTAATAGCTATTTCATTGATTATATGGGGTTTAGAGATTCTATTTCCGTGGCGAAAAGACCAGTCTGTCTTTCGTAAAGATTTTTGGCTAGATGCGTTTTACATGTTTTTCAACTTCTTTTTATTCGCGCTTGTCATCAATGGGGTATATAAAATACTAGGCGTCGTTTTCTCTGAAGTTGGGATTCAAGCCGACAGCTTGGCCCTAATCAATTTTTCTGACTGGCCCATGTGGTCCCAACTGTTAGTTTTCTTTGTGGTTTTAGATTTTGTGCAATGGTTTACCCATATTCTCTTACATAAATTTCCAGTTTTATGGCAATTTCATAAAATTCATCACAGCGTTAAAGAAATGGGATTTGCAGCGCACCTTCGTTACCACTGGATGGAAAATATTCTTTACAAACCCCTTAAAACTTTTGGGGTAATGCTTTTAGGCGGATTTGAACCTGAGCAAGCGTATATTGTTCACTTTGCTGCTATTACCATTGGGCATTTAAACCATTCCAACATCAAATTAAGCTATGGCCCTTTAAAATACGTGTTCAACAATCCGGTAATGCATTTATACCATCATGCGTACGAATTGCCCAAAGGTACATTTGGGGTGAATTTTGGCATCAGCCTTAGTCTGTGGGATTATCTTTTTGGCACCAACCACATACCGGAGGATAGCGGAAAAATAGCACTAGGATTTAAAGGTGAAGAAAACGTACCTAAAAGTTTTTGGAAGCAGTTATATTATGGATTTGGAAAAAAATATTCTTAAGACGTGATATGTTTCAATAACTCTTGGGCAGAGACCACTCCTGATTGGCGCCAAACCATTTGGCCTTCTTTGAACAACATTAAGGTTGGCACGCCACGTACTTGATATTTGGCTGCTAGTTGTTGGTTTTTATCTACATCGATTTTTACAATCTTGGCACCATCACCAACCTTCTCTTTTAAATCTTCTAGAATGGGCAACATCGTTTTACATGGCCCGCACCATGTTGCAAAAAAATCGACCAATACCGGTTTTTCACCAGCAATAATATCTTGAAAACTTGCCATAATTTCTTAATTATTGCGCCACCCAATCATTATAACCTCCTGAATAATCAAAAATTTGGGTAAAGCCCTTCTCTTTCAATAACTCAGCTGCCCTACTGCTGCGACCACCCATTTTACAATACAAATAAACGGGTGCAGTTTTATCTAGGGATTCTATCTGCTTTATAAAAATTTCACTATCAATGATATTATAATTGACTGCATCGTCAATATGTCCAGCTTCATATTCTTCTGGTGTACGCACATCAACAAATTGGACTTCTTTGCCAATAACATCTGCCCTTAAATCGACCTTGTTCACTTTACTTATCGTGGTTGCCTCCGTTTTTGTTTGACAAGACAAAACCAAAGTTGCGCACAAAATGATATAAGCTATTTTTAAAAAGTACTTCATATAAGTTATTTAAGGGTGGTTGGACAAACAAAATCAGTAACTGGAATACCTGCTTTTTTAATAGCTGCAAATCCGCCTGCTACATCTACCAAGTTATGAATTCCTCTACTTTTTAAGATTGAAGCCGCTATCATACTGCGATACCCGCCCGCACAATGCACATAAAAAGTATCTTTTTCTGGAAATTCAGCTAAATAATCATTCAAAAAATCAAGTGGGGTCAAATGGGCATCTTCAACATGTTCAGCACTAAATTCACTTTCTTTACGAACATCATAGACCGGTATTTTATCATCTAACCTACTTTTAAAGCTTTCTGCTGAAATACTTTCTACCGTATCTATTTCCTTACCTGCTTCTTCCCAGGCTTTAATTCCGCCTTTCAAATACCCCAAAGTACCATCAAACCCTACTCTTGACAGTCTTGTGATGGCTTCTTCTTCTTTGCCCTCATCTGCAACTAAAAGAATAGGCTGCTTTACATCGGCAATCAAAGCTCCTACCCATGGGGCGAAACCTCCTTTTAATCCTATAAAAATAGCGCGCGGAATATGGCCTTTTGCAAAATCGTCTTGATGACGAACATCTAATACTATTGCCCCTGTTTCATTTGCAGCGATTTCAAAAGCTTCTGGAGCTAAGGCTTTTGCCCCTCTTTCGATGACATCATCAATATCATCATATCCTTCTTTGTTCATTTTTACATTTAAAGGAAAATACTGTGGTGGTGGCAGTAAGCCGTCTGTAACCTCTGCAACAAACTCTTCTTTGGTCATATTGGCCCGCAACGCATAGTTCATTTGTTTTTGATTGCCCAAGGTATCCACTGTTTCTTTCATCATGTTTTTCCCGCAAGCCGAACCAGCTCCATGTGCCGGATACACGGTTACATCGTCAGCCAAAGGCATAATTTTAGTGCGCAAACTATCAAATAACAAACCAGCCAATTCTTCTTGGGTCATAGTAGCTGCTTTTTGGGCTAAATCTGGCCTGCCAACATCACCTAAGAACAAAGTGTCACCACTAAAAATCGCATGGTCTTTACCGTTTTCATCACGTAGCAAATACGTTGTACTTTCCATGGTGTGGCCTGGGGTATGCAATACCTTAAAGGTTAATTTACCCAGTTTAAATTCTTGCCCATCTTTGGCAACAAGCACTTTATAACTTGGGTTAGCATTGGGTCCGTAAATAATAGTGGCCCCAGTTTCTTTGGCTAAAGTTACGTGGCCGCTCACAAAGTCGGCATGAAAGTGCGTTTCAAAAATATATTTGATTTTAGCATTATCCCGCTGCGCTCTTTCTAAATAAGGCTTCACTTCTCTTAGTGGGTCAATAATAGCTACCTCGCCTTCACTTTCTATATAGTAGGCACCTTGGGCCAAACATCCGGTATATATCTGTTCTATATTCATATCGATATCATTTTAAAGCAAAATTACAGTGCTTTATCTTCTTATAAAGTTACTTAAGTCACAGAAGAATTCTGTGCAGATTGTTGTGCAATTTTAGATTGTATCGCTGTTTTCTCACAAAGATTTTCGCAATACTCAAAAGCATCGCTGGTTCTAACGAAAAGGTTATTTCTACCCAATTGATCTGCCAAGCCACTAGAAAACAAAATATCCCTGGTAGGACCAATGGCCCCAGCAATCAACAGATCCATTTTTTTATTCTTTAACTCTGAAACTAACTGACGTAACATGTTCAGCGCACTGCTATCAATATAATTAATGGCCTCTGCGTTTAAAATGATATACCTCAGCTTTTCTCCCTTATTGGCCATATTCTTGTACAGCTGTGCCTTAAAATAATCTTTGTTGGCAAAATACAATTGTCCATCAAAACGGAGCACTAAGGTGTTTTCAAACTCCTCAATATCATCACCAAATCGATTAATATTCTTAAAATAGTCAGTACCCTTGATACGACCTAAAACTGCTATATGCGGTCTGGACGTTCTGTTAACCAATAACAATAGAGAAAAGAGTACTCCGAAAATGATGCCTTGAGAAATACCTATGAGCAAGGTGGTCAAAAAAGTAACCAGAAAAAGATAAAACTCATCTTTACGCTGTTTCCATAATTGTTTGGGATACTTTAAATCGATAAGCCCATAAACGGCTACCAGAATTATGGCACCGAGAACTGATTTAGGCAGGTAATAAAAAAACGGGGTCAAAAACAGCAAGGTAATCCCTACGACCACGACACTAATTAAAGAAGCAATTCCTGTTTTTGCCCCTTCATCTACATTTACAGCGGTTCTAGATAGTCCAGCATTTACGGGAAAAGATTGAAATAAAGAACCGATAATGTTTGAAGCACCCAAAGCCCGAAGTTCTTGATTTGCATCGGTATGGTATTCTTGGTCTTTGTCTTCAACTGCTTTGGCTATGGTCATTGCCTCAGCAAATGCGATAAAAGCCAATGCCATTGCCGTTGGAAATGCCTTAATCATCAAATTAACATTTAGCTCTGGCATCAAAAATGCTGGCAAGCCTTGCGGTACTTGCCCAACAATATGCACATCTGTATCATTGACCATAAAGAAGTAAATACCGATAATACCCAGAATAACAACTACCATGGCTGCAGGTAGTTTTCGATGTACTTTCTTTAAACCCAAAATAACCAAAACAGCCGCAATACCAATGGTTAAATCATAAAAATTAGTTTCTCCAAGTTGGCTAAATATCGCTTGTAGGGTGGGTATCGTTTTGTTGGTTGTGATTTCAAGTCCGAAAAAATGTTTCAACTGACTGATCCCAATAACCAATGCTGCCGCAACGGTAAATCCGCTTACTACAGGTCTGGATAAAAAATTGGACAAAAAGCCCAGTCGCATAAAACCCATCACCAATTGAATGACCCCAACAAACAAGGCTAAAAAGATAGCCATACTGATGTAATCTTGAATATTGGCCAGTTTCATGGCTGCTAAACTAGAAGCGACAATTAAGGAGTCTAATGCCACAGGGCCTACAGCCAATTTTCTGCTAGAACCTGTAAAAACATAAATGAGATTGGGGATTAAAGCCGCGTAAAGGCCATATATAGGAGGTAAACCTGCAATTAAAGCATAGGCCATCCCTTGCGGAATAAGCATGATGCCCACAGTAATTCCTGCGGAAAAATCACCTGCCAAATACGCCTTTTTGTACTTGGGCAACCACTCTAAAATTGGAAAATAGCGCTTCAGCATAGCAACAAAGGTACTATGCATTTATGGGATACAAGGTATCAATGGTTACAGAGCTTATAAATCAAGAAGCTGAATTTGGTTTCTATGCAGTTTAATTTTACCCAAGTGCTCTAATTTTTTAAGAAGTCTTGAAATCACAACCCTTGAACTATGCAAGTCATAGGCGATTTCTTGGTGGGTATTCACAATAATATTCGTTTTGGAAATTCTAGATTTTTCTTTAAGATATGCGACAAGGCGCTCATCCATATTTTTAAAGGCAATACTGTCTACGGTTACCAATAATTCGTTTAACCGATTATGATAACTATCAAAAACAAAGTTTCGCCACGACTTGTATTTGGCTGTCCATTCTTCCATTTTACCTATGGGTACCATCACCAGTTCCACATCTGTTTCGGCAATAGCTCGGATTTCACTTTTTGTATCACCTAAGCAACACGCCATGGTCATGCTACAGGTATCACCACGCTCTAAATAATAAAGCAGCAATTCATCACCCTCATCATCTTCCCTTAAAACTTTGATGGCCCCAGAGAGCAATAAGGGCATTCCCTTGACATAGGCTCCTATTTCAATGATTTTATCACCTTCGGGAATCTGGATAAGCTTTCCTGAAGCGGCAATTTCATCAATAAGGGGTTTTTCAAAAACTCCTGTAAAATTCTCTATTAACTTTTCTAGCATTAAAAAAATATCGGATTAGGTTAAACTTAAAGGCAAATCAGTAAGTCGCTTCTTAGTCAAACGATAAACTGCATTCGCAATAGCCGCACCAATTGGCCCTAAAGGTGGCTCGCCAACAGCACCAGGTTTATCAATGCCTTGCAATAAAACCACATCAATATCCTTAGGTGCATGTTTTAACTGTGCCATTTGGTAGGGACCATAAATGGTTGGTGTCAGTTCACCATCAACCACTTCCATTTTTTCATATAACGATGCGCTTAAGCCCATGATGATGGCGCCTTCGCACTGGGCTCGAACTTGGTCAGGGTTTACCGCAATTCCTGGATCCATGGCACAGGTGACTTTGTGCACCATAATCTCATTATTTTCTATAGAAACCTCAGCAATCTGGGCACAAGGGGTCCCCGCATCCGTAGATGCTGCAAAACCCATCGCTCTTCCGTTTACGATTTTATCTTGATAGTTGGCTTTTTCAGCAACCGCTTTTATAACCGTTTTTAAGCGTTTTCCCTTTTCATCATCTTGAATATGTGCCAATCTAAAATCTACAGGATTTTTCTGGGCCCTCACAGCTAGTTCATCCATAAAACTTTCCCAAGCAAAGGTATTCGCCAAAAGCCCCAAACTACGCCACCAACTGGTTGCAAAGGGCAAATCAACATGCCAAGAGATCGTTCTAATATTTGGAATGCCTCCATAATGACAAAATCCACCTCGAATAGCACCAACATCAGTGCCTAAAACCGTATTTAAAAACCCTGGGAGCATCGCGGAATCTATAGCAACATCACCACTAGAAAAGTCGTGCTGAATGAACGCTATATTTCCATCCTCATCTAGTTTGCCCTGTAATGTATGATGTGTTGGAGGCCTAAACAAATCATGTTGGAACTCTTCCTTCCGAGAGAAAAAATATTTGACCGGCTTGCCCACTGCTTTCGACATAACTGCTGCTTGAACAGCATGAGGCGTGTGCAAACGACGCCCAAATCCTCCACCCAAAAATGTGGGAATGACGTTCACGTTTTCTTCATCTAACTGCAATCTTTTGGCCACTTCTTTTCGTGTAATAGAAACTACTTGGGTAGCTATTTTTAGGATGACCTTATCGCCTTCGACTGAGGCCAAAACCCCATTCGGTTCTAACTGTGCATGCGCTCCAATGGGACTTGAAAATTCCATTTGAACTAGGCCTTCTTCATCGCTTAGGTCATTACCTTTTTTTTGAAGTATAAAAGCATCGCCCTTACCCACTTTGGTCATTTCACGTATCTCACTGGATTGCCAATTTTGACTTACTTCCCAAACTACATCTATTGCCTCTTTTGCCTTTTCTGCTTGAGTGAAGGAATTCGCCACCACGCCCACAAAATCCTCTTCTTGAATTATTTTGACCACGCCAGGCATAGTTGCTGCCTTAGTAACATCAGCACTTATAAATGTAGCCCCAATTTTAGTTGGCCTAACCACAGCGCCATAAAGCATCTCGGGCAGTTCGGCATCCATTCCAAAAATAGGGTCTCCAAATACTTTAGCCTCTAAATCAACTCTTGGTATCGGTTTACCGATAAACTTATACGTTTGTATATCTTTAAGCTTGGGCGTATCAGGAATTTCCCAATCCGTCACCCCAGCTGCTATCTCAGCATAAGTAATTGTTGAACGTCCAATAACAATTGTACCATTGGTCACTACCATTTCGCCAATCGCGGCACCTGATTTCTTTGCTGCCTCAATTTTGAGCATCTCACGTAAAGTCGCTGCCAATTCTCGCAAGGGTTGCCACAAGCCCGAAATGGAATTGCTACCCCCCGTGGCAAAACTGTCCATATTCCCCGTCATTGATGCTGCATGCACTACAGCGATTTGCTCCATACTTATCTCAAGCTCATCAGCTGCCATTTGGGCCAAGCCTGTAAAGGTGCCTTGGCCCATTTCAACCTTTGGGGAGTGCAAAATTACCGTATTGTCTTTTGTGATTTCAAACCACAGCATAGGCTCCATTCCACTGCCTAAATATCTGGCTTCGCCACTATCTACAGTTTCTAATATTTTTCTTCGGATGGGGTTTCTGAATATAAAGGTACCCACGGCAACAACACCGACCGTGCCCAAGCTACCACGCACCAAAAACTTACGTCTTGATATCTTTTTCTTCGCCATGCCTTATGAGTTTTGGGTTTCCGTTTGTTGCTCTTTCGTTGGCATCAGGGCAGCCGCCCTGTGTATGGCCTTCCGCATGCGGTAGTAGGTTGCGCAACGGCAAATGTTGGTAATGCTCTGGTCAATATCTTCATCTGTTGGGGTAGGGTTTTTTTCTAACAGAGCAGCGGCCGCCATCATAAATCCCGGTTGACAGTAGCCACATTGTGGTACCACTTCTTCTATCCAAGCCTGTTGTACAGGATGTGGGTTCTTTGGCGTACCAAGGCCTTCAATTGTTGTAATATGTTTTCCTTCAGCAAATTTCGCTGGGTAGGAACAAGAACGAACTGCTTCTCCATCAAGATGTAACGTGCAGGCCCCACAGGCCGCCTTACCACAACCAAACTTGGTGCCTTTTAAGCTTAGTATATCACGAATAACCCATAAGAGCGGAGTCATTTCGTCTTCTAAGTCCAGAGTAATCGGCTTGTCATTTAAAACAAAGGAAAGTTGCATGATTAAAATTTGAATACTACAAGATATTCAACTTTGATGAGATCCCATCTATTATACTTCTTAAAATACCTATTGCCTTGTCAATTGCTGTTTTCGTATTAAAAAGGCACTAGTGACCAGAATTAAAATCAGTACCGCTAATTTAACTTGGTTCTCTACCCCTTGGGTGACCCCACCAAAATAATCCATAAACGGAATCCTATTAATGTTAGCGTAGGTGAGTAAAAAGAATAATACTTCAAATAGCTTTTTTCCTTGGGATATTTGGCCCAATACTGCGGCGAAAAGCACCAAAAATATTCCGCCTAAAATAATGCTCAATCCGTTTTCCAAATGGGCACCCAAAGCATATCTAACGAAAAAGTTGCTGTATTGTTAAGTCGCTATACCATAAGTTCTGGTGAGATGTTGGCCATTACTTTTAAAGGAAGACCTAACACTACATTTATAGGCGAAGAAACTGCAGGTTATACTACTGGTAATGGTTATGATGTAGTAAGTGATGAATTGGCTTTGGTCATTTCGCAAGACATCTTTATAGATCGAAATAAGCAGCGATATGACAAAAATGTTGGAGTTGATTTCGCTATAGCATTCCAACATGATACTTCTATGGAAGATGACAAACAAATCAATAAGGCTATCACTTGGCTTAATGAGTAATCTTTTCAATAAAAATGAACCTAATGAATGTTTTAAAATGTATTGTAGCCGATGATGAACCCATTGCGAGGCAAATACTGGAAAACTACATCAATGAAATTCCGCACTTACAATTAGTCGCGAGCTGTACTAATGCTTTTGAGGTCATGGAAATTTTGCAACAAGAAGCTATAGATCTGCTATTTTTAGACATCAATATGCCCAAGCTTTCAGGTCTGGGTTTATTAAAGACCTTACAACAAAAACCTGAAGTAATCATCACCACGGCGTATGCTGAATATGCGGTTGAAGGCTTTGAATTATCTGTTACAGACTATTTATTAAAACCCTTTTCGTTAGAACGCTTTTTACAAGCCGTTTTAAAGGTGAAGAATAACACTGCTGCAACTAAACACTCCATAAGCACGAAAAATGAAGCACCTGCAACGTCACTATTTGTAAAGAGTGACAAAAAATTGGTCAAGCTAGAATTTAGAGACATCAATCATATTGAAGCATACGGAAACTATATTAAGGTTTTTACCGAGCAGATGATTTTAACCCCACAAACCCTAACCGATTTTTTAGAAAAACTACCAGAAAATTTCTTGAGAATTCATAAATCATTCGTTATCAATTTTGATAAGCTAAAGTTGATTGATGGCAATCAGGTAGTCTTGCTTAACGAAACCAAATTACCCATTGGAAAGTCATACCGAAAAGTGATTTTAGCTAAGATTTGAACGTCCTTAAAAAACAATATGTCACAGTATTGTTTCCTTTGCATTATTCTTTTAAGAGTTATAAATCCGTTGATTCATAGGCTGTTATTCCAAACCCACTATTTAAGTGATGTCATAATGCCCAATACTTTTATTTTAGAACTATATTTCCCTAAAATTAAGAAGGCTTTTTTGAAATGGACTACTTTGTAATTACCTCAATTCTTGTTTTACTATCTGCTATTTTCGGTTATTTCAACACCCGATATTTAAAACTGCCCAATACCATTGGTTTAACTGTAATTACCATCGTTTTTACCTTTGGAATCTTCGCTTTAAGTTTCATTGATGAAACACTTTTAAATGCAGAGCGCTACATCATATCCCAAATAGATTTTAAAACAGTATTACTCGATATTATGCTGAGTTTTCTGCTCTTCGCTGGTGCCCTGCATACCGACTTAGAAAAACTAAAACAACAGAAATGGCCAGTATTGGTTTTTGCAACCTTTGGGGTCATGGTATCAACCTTTTTGGTAGGTATCAGCACCTATTATTTGCTTGGACTCATTGGCTTATCTATTGATTTTATATACTGTCTTCTATTTGGCGCCCTGATTTCACCTACTGACCCTATTGCGGTATTAGGAATACTTAAACAGGCTGGTGCTCCAAAAAAGTTAGAGATTAAAATCGTTGGCGAATCGCTTTTTAATGATGGGGTAGGCATCGTGATTTTTTTAACGATATATGGTTTGGCAAGTGGGTCTTCTGAAGGGTTTTCGTTGTTGGCCGTTTCAAAACTATTTATTCAAGAAGTTTTGGGTGGTATTGCCTTAGGTGCGCTATTAGGGTGGATCACCTACAGAATGATGCGCTCCATTAACGACTACGCCATTGAAGTCATCATTACCCTAGCTGCCGTGATGATAGGCACTGTTTTATCTCAATACCTCCATTTTTCAGCCCCTTTGGCAATGGTCGTTGCCGGATTGATTATTGGTGGCGTACATGTTAGGGAAAAAGCCATGTCAAAATTGACGGAAGGCTATGTAGATAAGTTTTGGGAGCTTCTTGATATTCTATTGAACACTATTTTATTTGTGCTCATTGGCATGGAAATTTTAGTCTTGGAACCTAAAAAAGAATTTGTAGTGGCGGGGCTTATTCTTATTCCTGTAACACTATTATGCCGTTATATTTCATTAATGGCTCCAATTAGCATATTCAATAAAAAATTAGACTTTGTGCCCAACACCAATATAGTAATGACCTGGGGTGGTTTACGCGGTGCAATTTCTATCGCCTTAGCTTTAAGTTTGGAAGAAAGTATGCACAGGAACCTTTTTTTAGTAATGACCTATATTGTCGTTATTTTCTCTATCATAGCTCAAGGCCTAACCGTTGAAAAATTAGTAGCTAGGTTGAAGAAAACATGGTGAAAATCGATAGCTTTTAAAATTAGAAATACTGCCATAGCCAAAACGTTTAAAAACGCTTTTCCTAAAAATACGTTGCCAGAAACAAACTAATTATTAAAACCCAAACTCATCAACTGATTTCCTTTTAAGTAGATGTGTTTTCTTTCAGAATCTATAATGATATGGAATCGTTTTAATAATTCCCCTCCTAAAACACTCCTTTTTTGCCGATTGATTCCGCCTTCAAAGAAACCTATTGGCACGTTTTTAAACTCTGTTTTTCCCATTATGAACAAAGGCAATATCGCTTTTTTTGTTTTCAAGACATTACCATAAGAATCTTTCAGTTCGCTCTCTTCAATTAGCTTTACTTTGTTCCCAATTTTACTTTTTCCAACAAATTTATCGTCATATAAAATTGTTCCTCCATATCCTGTATGAATTAAGAACCTATTCTTGTAACTTTTTTTTCCAATTATACTTTCTGCTTCAATAAACATGAGTCCGTTTTCAGATATCAACTCAAGTTTTTCGTAATCTTCAATATTTTTTGGAATGGTTGAATGTATTTTGATTAAACTACTTTCAAAATCGATTTCCAATATCTTTCCCTTAAATAAATTTGGCCCAAATTTTCCATCTGTTTCAGGTCCAGAATTCTTATTCTCCCATATTGAGAGATTATCCCAAATGAATTCGCCAATTTGTAAGGAATTGTGCTTACTATACCTGGCACGTGATTTGCCTCCCCAACTTTCTACTTCATATTTTTCATTCCAATGGATACTTTGTATTTTTTTTGCTGCCTCTTCAATCAATGTAATGGAAGCTTCCGCAGTATGAAACATGAGATGAACAGTGTCCATTTTATTTAAAGTTGCTTTAATAGAAATGTTGTTGTGTTTGGTTAATAAAAAAGGTATTGAATGAGGTTTATTCGCTATGGTATCCGTGTTTTGCGCTACTAAAACCTGAAGGGCTACTAATGATATGAATAGGAATTTTAAAGTGTACTTTTTCATATTAGTTCTTTCATCTGGTCTAGTATCTTAGCGATAAGAAATAATTGTATGGGTTCTCAATCTATAAAAATCAGTTCCTTTCTACGATAAGAAATAAGGGTTTTTTGCTGAGACAAAATAGGATATCCAATCAAGCCATCAAGATTAAGCTGGTAAGCTTTATTTAAATGTGAAATATCACTAAAAGAAGTATTTAGTTTCTCAAAAAGTTTGTCACCTATGGTCATTTTTGATATTCTTCCTTTTATGACCTCCTTTACATTATTATCAGCTCCAATCAATTCATCTGTTTTTATTTTGCTGGTAGATTTTTTCAAGATTTGAAATAAATCGTCATCAATTAAATTGGATTCGGCACCACAATCAATGCCAAACTTCAAAATAGTTTCATTAATTTTCGCCTCAATTACCGGTATGTGTCCTTTTAACTCAAATGGTATTGTCTCCAGCCTACTACTCCATAATTTCTCGTTTTTATAATCTTCATAGGCCTCGGCCCTTATTAATGTAACGGTATCCTTTTCATAGTCAAAAATGATGTCATAGTCTTTTATTAAATCATAACCTATTAAGCCATAAAACTCGTATTCCAATTCTTTTTCTAAATGACTCAAATCCAACGTTATCAATTCTTGATCGTTAAGTTGAATTCCATTAAAATCTAGTGACGTCACTTTTTCAATATCCATACCCGAAATATTACCGCCAACTCCCTTTGAAGAAGAAATAGTTCTTTCCGCCTTACCATTTTTAGTATGGCTTGAATTCAGTATAGTTTTTGGCGCTCCACTATCTAATATGAATTTTCTTCTTGTTCCGTTCAATATAACATCTACAGCAAGTAATTTGCTTACCATTTCAAACGGAACTTCTATTACATTTTTTGAGCTTTTTAGTACCTCGCTTTCATTAGACATTGTTTTCACTTCCATCTTAAAAAGATTAAGCTCTTGCAATTGGTTTTCTTCATTAAAAAGAAACGTAGCTTCCTTTATCCCCATTTTTTCGTACTCGACGCTATAAATTAATTCAAGTGCTTTATCGTGCTTGATTATATTGGTTTCTTTAGATGATTTTACGATCTCTCCCAGTTGCGAAAGAAGTTGAGATAAAACCACTCTAGCGATTTCTCCTTTTTGTCCAGCAATCGAAAAGTCATCCGCCAGGTAGTCGTTTAAGCCGCTAGTAGATGCATTGGTAATTGATTCGGTTGTGAGTTGAACAACTTTTCTACATTCATCAATGTTTTGGGCTGAAGTAAATTGAAAAAATACAAGAAAGACTAAAAAAAATAAATTCTTCATTGGTATGTTTAAAGTATTTTATAAATCAACAAAACAATTCATAGAATCAGGAGTTTTGAGTGGTTGATTTTGGTACTAGACCCTTACTTTCTTTAAGACAGTTCATCAATTTAGTCCTAGAATTGACACCTAACTTTTTATAGATATTGTTGGTGTGACTTTTTATGGTGTTCAAACTGATTGACAATTCATTGGCAATTTCCTTATTTCTTTTCCCTTCATTTATCAAAAGGACAATCTTTCGTTCTTGAATTGTTAAGAGGTCAAAAGAATTGCTTTTTTGATTTACCCTTAATTCTGTAAGAACATTAACTGAAACCGCTAAGCCAAGGGAAATAAATAATATGCCTGAAATCAAATAGTAATTAAAATAATCAGGCGTCTTCTTAGATAAATCAATAACAGTTATGGAAGTACTATTTTTATGGAAATTAGAGATTCTTTCTTTTTTTTGATTGTATCCAATCAAGATCAATCCTATTCCTATCGCTATTAATAGTATGATAATACTTTTTTTCATTTTAGTGTTCTGTAGAATTTAGCCCAATAATCGAATTAGGGGTTTTAAAAAAAGACGTTGTCAACCCCAAACTATAAAACGGATAATCATTAGCCATTTAGATACCAGTTATCATTCTTCACCTGGTTTGTAAGAGAAACATATCATAAATTACGATATAATTTAAACCTACCAACAAAAATAAGCTAAAGGCTAAGTGAACCTTGTATTTTAAAATCTTATAGATGAAATGGGCTTTTGCCTATTTCATCTGTTCCAGTTTTTTTTCCCACTTACTTTCGGCTAAAAACACCTGATAATCTTGAATATTCAACATATCATTAATAGCTTGTTTTTTATCTTTTGCACTCTCGTAATAAGATTTGCAAATTTCATAACCAATCCAATACCCCAAATCAGGAAAACTATTTTCCGAGGCCGTATCATAGTTAGCTATCCAATTGTAATAGCGATCGTAATACATGTCTTTTTTAAAATCGGCCCATATATTTTTTTCTCTTCCTTTTGCCCAATCAAATATTTTTCTATTTGCAGTTTCGCCACTAATTAGCTCCCCAATAAAATCTGCCATACCTTCTTTTATTACATAGCCAAGGGTAATGGTGTCGTTTTTCATTCCATCTTGCTGAAAGTGAATTAATTCATGTGCAACAACGTTTGGTAGGTATTTTGATTTATTCATGAGTAACTTTTCATCAAAATCAAGTTCTTCAACATTTACATCTTCTCCATCACTCATTTGATTTATACCTATAAGCAAACCCGATGAGGAGACTGTTCCCCCGCTGGTAAATGCTCCCATTACAAAGTACACGTCTGGAAATTTTGCATCATCATGTAGTGCCTTGAAATTTCTAAAACTATTTTGAATTTCCTTTTTGTAAACATTTCCCTTTAGGGTATTTTTTCTAATGGTTTTATATAGTTTTGGACGTGACTCAATGTGTTTTATAAAATAGTCTATGGAGCTTACTTTTGAGCCCATGTAATCCTCCATACCATTACTGGCTTTATCAAAATAGTATCTCTCATAAATTTCTTTAGTCTTTGATAGCTCCTGAGATGCCAAATCGTAAGCCTCCCAAAAATTACTAATGTCCGTGGTCACAATTTTTGCTAATTCTGGATTGCTATTTAATGATTTCACATTGGGGATTTTACTTAATAAGGTTTCCCATTTTTCATGATTATGTAAAATCTTTAAATCTGAATCTTGCATAAGATGGTCCTTATAACTGAACCCATATTGAAGCATTTTATTTAGTAAAATAAACGAGCTATCTATTTTTTTTTGCAAAGCTAAGCAGCAAGCAGCATTGTAAGCTGAGTTTAGTTTCTGGGTTTTAAAATCAGCTAACTCAATTACTTTTAAGTAATTATTTGCTGCTGCATTATAGTCTTTTGCTGCGTAAAAGTTATCTGCTTCTTTTTTGATTTCATAGACATTAAGATTCGCTTGACTTTTTGTTTGATGAATTGATACAACTAAAACTAAAATTGATATGATTTTGTTCATGACATTATATTTTATTTATAGACTCCTAGAAATTAATAATGTTACCATTTCAATCTGGTTTTTAGCAGTAGCCTATTCTATTGAATGGTGAATTATGTTGTCTGCTAAAAGATTTATTAGGATTAATGATACTCTGGTTTTAATGTTTTTGTTAGCTTATCATAACTTTTGCTTTAAAAAGAAAAACGGACGTACACACCCTTGTTATCTTAAATACTAAAAGCTTTGAGATGAATTTAATCTAATTACTATTTGTTTGACATTTCAAAGGGGTTAAAAAAGTACTAGTACCAGGTTGAATTTTAAAATTTGACGTGTCTACAAGACCGCCAATAATTAGAAAAACACGCGATTAAGGTTTAAGAAGTTTTAAAGCAAATCAAGAGGCATCACATGAGGTATTTTTAAGATGAAATCATTCCATTCGCAAATAGCGTGCAAATAAAAAAGAGTTACACTTGTGTAACTCTTTAATTATAAAAGCTCCCCCTCGTGGGCTCGAACCAAGGACCCTCTGATTAACAATCAGCAAGAATTAGCTTTCATCTAGTTTCATTTATTTTCTTTTAAACTGATAATCAATTATTTATGATTTTTTGTTTTGTATCTACTTTCATAAAATGTACTTTGAAAGGGTAAAATGTTGTACCCACTATTAAAAAAACCATGATAAACTTCAAGACAATTCTACGAAAAAAGAGACTGTCAAATAGTAAATATCACATCTGTTTGAGAATAACCAAAGACCGAAAATCGAAATATTTCAAAACCTTGTTAGATGCCTCTGAAATTGAATGGCATTCCAACATGGGAAAATTCAATAAGCGTAACGAAAATTATATTCAGAATAATAGACTTTTGCATAAGTTTCAAGATCGGGCTTTAAGGGTTATCGGAGATCTTAAAATTGAGAGAGAAGATTTTACTCTAGAAGATTTTGAAAAAAAATACCGTGTCAACTCAAACCCTGTTCAAAATAACGTTTTTACTTTTTGGGAATAAATTATCTGCGAAATGATTGACGCAGGCAGAACTGGTAACGCCAGAGCAAATATATACACTTATAACTCCCTCAAAATGTTCAACCGCTCGACTAATTTGACCTTCAAGCTAGTAACGCCCGCCTATCTCAATAAATATGAGGTTTTTCTAAGGTCTAGAGGTGGCACGGACGGTGGAATCGGGGTTCGAATGCGGGCAATACGCGCTTTGTACAATTTTGCCATCAACAGAAACATCGTAAAATCAGATTTTTATCCTTTTAAGACATATAAACTATCTAAACTAAAGGGAAAAGGAGCTAAAAGAGCTTTGAGTTTTGAGGAAGTACAGCGCATAGTGAAAATGAATGTTGCGAATCATCCAACCCTTAAAAACACGCGTAATTACTTTGTTTTTAGTTTCTACACCCGTGGAATGAACTTCACGGACATGATGAGATTAGAATGGAACGACATCAAAGGAGGTAGAATTTTTTATACCCGTTCCAAGACGAAGGGTAATTTCATTTTGAAAGTCCTGCCTCCAGTTCAAGAAATACTGGACTACTATGAAGAAAATTCCAGAGGCACAAAATACGTGTTTCCTTTGCTCCTCAAAGAGAACATGACACCGACCCAAATCGAGAACAGAAAGTCTAAAACCCTAAAAAAATTCAACAAGGACTTAAAGGAAATTGCCCGAATCTGTGGAATAGATAAAAATATAAGTAGCTATGTTGCGCGTCATAGTTTCGCTAACTGCTTAAAGCAAAAAGGGGTAGCTACGGATGTCATAAGTGAGTCTATGGGACATCAAAATCTTGCAATAACCCAAGCATATCTAAGGGAATTAGACAGCTCTGTTCTAGATGAGGCTAGCGAGTTACTGCTTGCATAATTTAACTATGCTCAAAGGCTATTCTTAAACAAGTCGATGTAATCCTTAAAAACATAAAGTCTATCCCTTTGGGATCCGGTTATTTCATGCAGAATTTCAAGTTCCTCCATAGACTTTATTAGTTTATAGGCGGAAACATTGGACTTTTCAATGATACTTTCGACCTTATGCACATCAATGACAGGGCGAGTATAAAGGCTCTCGATGACCTTTCTAGCATCAACACCTCTACCTCCTAGAGTTTTAAGTTTGATTTCAAGCGTTTTTTGTAACTGCATTATGCTATCAAATGTCGTTACCCCTGATTTGGCGGTTTCAATGACACCGGAAAGAAAAAACTTAAACCATTGAGAAAGATTATTATGTGTTCTTACCCGCATTAAATTATCATAGTAGAGTGTCCTATTTTTTTCAAAAAAGTCGGATAGGTAAAGTATAGGTTGTTTCAATGTCCCTTTGCTTACTAAATACAGGGTTATCAATAATCTCCCTACCCTACCGTTTCCATCTAGAAAAGGATGAATAGTCTCAAATTGATAATGTATCAAGGCGATTTTCAATAGATCTGGAAGATGGTTCAGTTCATCATTGGCGAATTTTTCTATATCTGAAATCAATTCATTAATGGTTGTATGAATAGGTGGAATGAATACAGCATCGTTTATAGTTGCTCCCCCGATCCAATTTTGACTGGTCCTGTATTCTCCTGGTAATTTATTTTGTCCTCTTACTCCTTGCAAAAGAATCTTGTGGGTCTGTTTTATAAGTCTTGACGAAAACGGTAATCTGTGAAGCATTTTTACCGCTTCGTTCATTGCCGCAATATAGTTTTGTACTTCTTCCCAATCATCCCGCTTTTCGACCGAAATTTCATCTTCGTTCAAAAAAGCCTCTTCCATATTGGTTTGTGTTCCCTCTATCTTTGAGGACTGAGTAGCTTCTTTGGCAATATGCATGCTAATGAACAAATCAATATTCACATATTCAGAATACATATCCAATCGACCTAAGTGACGATCTGCTTTACTCAATAGTGAAAGCACTTCCATATCATCGACCTGCCATTCTTTATGTATTGGATTGGGCTGGAAGCTTTTATAATAACCTTGACTAATTGATTTACCTGCTTTGAATGATTTCATGTACTGTTCCTTTAATTAAACAAACACTATTTAACAAAAATAGCTTTTTAATTAAACAATTATGTTTTTATTTAAGTTTTATGGCTTATTTCTTAAATAAGATTATTGGTATTGAAGTATTTTATCTTAGTCTTTTTTTTAACTAGAATTAATTTTTTCTTTACTCCCCCTATCCACAATAAGATAATAAGTTCTTTTTGTGATATGTCCACCCATAACTTACCTGCGCACGGATCCTGTTGGATTTCTTTAGCGTTCCGGTAGATAAGCGTAATGAAGAAATCCAATAGGGCGCAACCCTACTCTCGATTTGGAACGCTATCCTGCCGTTTGGCCCACCTTTCAAAATCTTTATAGATTATCGGGTGGTCGTTGAAGTAGCCTCTTGCCCTGCCAAAGCTCTCTACCCTAGCCTCCCTTACCGCATCATGCGTTTTCAAGTCATAATTGATAAAATAATAGCCCAGATAACCAAAAGCTATGGTGTTAATAATTAAGTAGATATAGAGCAACGCAACTTCCCAAAACTTGTGTTACAATCAAGATAATCTTGTAATCCAAGCCAAAAAAACTAAGTTTTCGAAAGTGGCGACAGTGAAAGGTTTACGAAACGCATACATACAGAAATAGGTTCCAAAGGCCGTAAAACATCCAAATATCAATACTTTAGAATTTTTTTGGTAGGTGTTCGAAATCATACGCTCTTAGTATACATATTGTAAACTTTACAAAGGAATATTCTAAATTATTTGTAAACAATTAAAAGTTATTTGATTGTTATAAAATTTTTAATGAAAAGAGAGAGGAAAGGGCAAGTAGTTTTAGTAAAATAGCGTAAAACATAACAATCAGGTTTAACTTTAGGTAAAACTTTGATTACAAATTTGTTGCTCGATAATGGGTTGTACATAATTTGATAACCTAGCCATAATTTTGATATTACGTTTTCAGCACGAAATATTCAGACCTTTACAATCTCAAAATCATAGTTGAGTTTAGTTTAGTTAGCTAGTCTTAAAAGCCGTTGGGTGGTTCCGTCGGCTTTTGTCATTTCGATATAGATTTAAAACTAGTAATCTGCGTTTTAGTCATTTCTAATATTTCTAAGAAATTTGAAAAGCACTGATGCCAATCCTAACAATCTAAACCCGCTTAATCCTTCAAAAATTTTCGAAACCATTTCCCCGAAGTTTTAATGATTCTTTTCTGGGTCTTGAAATCTACGTGTACCAGCCCGAACCTTGGAAAATAGCCCTCGGCCCATTCAAAATTGTCGGTAAACGTCCAAACAAAATAACCGTCAACTTTAAGTCCGTTCATTTTTGCCTTTTGCACTTGCTGCAAATAGGACTTCAAGTAATCAAGCCTTTCGACATCATGAATTTCTCCTTCTACCAAAAAATCTTCAAAGGCAGATCCGTTTTCGGTTATAATGATCTTATTGATGCCTTTGTACGCGTTGAACTTTTCGAGCATCGCATAGATACTTTGCGGATAGACTTCCCAATCCATCAAGGTGGTTTTTACGTTTCTTTTCGTTGCAGGTACTATTTTGGCCCGCAGATATGGAATGGTGCAAGTATGCCGGACCACTTCTCGCGTGTAGTTCTGAATTCCTATAAAATCGAAATCAAAGACCATGTTTCCTTTATCTTCAGGTCGCATATATTTTTCTATCCGTTTCAAAACCTTGAGGTTTTCAGAGGGATAACCAAGCCCTAGAAGTGGTTCGATAAAAAGGCGGTTCAAAAGGGCATCGGCTTTTTGAGCCGCTCTCACATCTTTTTCCCTTTGGCTGTACGGGGTGATCTGTGAACATGAAAACGTTGTTCCGATAGTCGCTTTTGGAAGCTCGGCCTTTAAAACCCTGCCCCCAACTCCTTGACATAAGGTTGCATGATGCACGGCCGGTAAGAAATTCTTAAGCCCTTTGCAACCAGGTGCGTGAACCCCAAGAAAATATCCCGCGCCCGTGAATACCATAGGCTCGTTAAGTACCATCCAATGTTTTACACGGTCACCAAAACTCTTGGCACAAAGGGTCGCGTATTCTTCGAACCATCCCAATATATCCCTGTTCATCCATCCGCCTTTATCCTCTAAATCTTGGGGTAGGTCCCAATGGTACACCGTCATCCAAGGGGTGATTCCGCATTCGAGGCAAAAATCGATTACTTTATTATAAAAATCGATTCCGGCTTGATTGCATTTTCCTTTTCCCAAAGGTAGAAGGCGTGTCCATGAAA
>CAYGUO010000012.1:0-30411 GCA_964353095.1 uncultured Flavobacteriaceae bacterium
AATATGCCGCTTAAAACTGAATATTAATCTGTAGCCGTATTTTAGGACGTGACAGTTACGCAGATGGACTTCACTCAGACGAAATAAAATTAAAACGTAAAGATTCCTGCTTACTCAAACGTATCGCTACTGATTACAACAAAGCCTATAATTAATACGGACTTGTGGTTTTACGCCAAGGACTGTGTATATTTATAAAGTCGCTAAATCTGTTGGATTTAGCTTTGGATAAAACAAAAAACAAATCAAAACCAAAAGCTTTAGCTTAGCGCGTAGCTGGAAATCCGTCGGATTTCTGAGCCGCACTAATCATAGGTACTGTGTCAAAAAACAGGCTTTTCTTAAAAACTTACACATTAGAGTTCTTTCAGATATAGCCACGATTTTAAAACAACTAGCTTTAAATGATACAAAACTGCTAAACCTTTGTTAAAAAGAGGCAAATTCGGGGTCACTTAATTTTTAGAAAGCTTTGAATCCTTTACTATTCCTAAAAAATCAGAATTTGGATAGTTCCACTTTCTCAAATAATGTCCTATGACTAGCTTTTAAAATTCAAATTTTCATATGATTAGAGAATGGAATATTTCCTAGAATCTTCCAAATCTTACATGAATTAAATGACAAGTCCTCAATCCATGTTTTCTGATTAAAGCTCTGAAGGGAGAGGAGATTTAAAGTTATTGCCATGTTTATAAATGGAGAAAAACAAATCATATTCCTCAGAGTAGTTTGATAATTTTATAAAGTAAAAAATTAATTGTGTAGATATGCATTAAAAAAATAGAAGATTGATAGTTTAAAGAATTTTGACAATGTATATCGATTCTTACAACAGAAAAATATTTTGACACCTACAATGAGGAGATAATGAAAGATTTATGAAACCTCATTGAATTTTTGATTTCAACTATAAAGAATAAAAGAATTAGATAAGATTTTTAACTATAGGTAAATAGGAGTTATTAATTTTTGAAATTAAGAAAAGGATGATTCATAAATCCAAAAAATCTTATCTTTATATTCGAAAGTTTCTTTGACATTTATTATCATAAGAGTTCACAAATCGTCAACATCGATTTTGAATATTAACAAATATGCGACTCTGACTGCCTTTAGAGCCTTAGGTTCGAGCCCCAGTCAGGTCACAAAGCCTTTCGTTTTTCGGAAGGCTTTTTTATTTTCCTTCCACCCTCCACCCCAAAACCTTAAATTCTTAAGCTCCCTGTAAACAGGGTAATCAACAAGCATTTAATATCTTATTTTCGTTGTCACTAATCTTTTTTGATCAATGTTGACTGGCATAAAACGTTCAGGTGTTTTTATTAGCGCATTAAATTACAAGGTATATCTCTTGTCAATTCTTGCGTTTTCAATCGCAATGACACCATTTATCGGTTTCAGCCAAAATGAAATTAAGTTTCAAGTCTTTGGGGAAACTCCAAATATCATCAACGATACCTTATATCAAGCCTTGAACAAGGCAACAAAGCCAACTAAAAAATTCAAACTTTTATATCAGCTTGGTAATGAACATTTAACCTTCGGCAATGCTGATTCAGCATTATATTATGCTCATCAACTTAAGGAAATTAATAAACTAGATACCTCAACAAGCTTAATCACCCCATTACTTCTTTTGGGTAACGCAAAATTGTTAAAAGGACTGCATAACGATGCGCTAACCGCGTTCATAAAAGCGCTTGAACTATCAGAAACTTCATCTAATCCTTTTGAAAAAGCATGGTTAAAAATAGGTTTGGCCAAATTATACATCAATAAGAACGAATTGAATAAAGCCAAGGCTACTTTGCGCGCTCTTGAATCTAATAGCAATGATACTATTGTGGCAAACACTTTATTTTACTCCGCCGAAATGGCGATAATAGAAAATAATTTTACTGAGGCCATCGATTATCTAGAAAAAGCCAGCGAACAAATTGTTGAAAAAGAGCTCCCTAAATTTAAAATGCAAATACAACTTAGTTTAGCACAAATAGCTGCTAAAAAAAAGGAATATGACAGAGCATTGGGCATCTATGAATATCTGGTGCAATACGCGCTCAATTACAATTACTATGATATTTACACAGAAAGTGTACTTGGTTATGGTGAAATTAATCGAGAATTAAAAAACTTTGAGCCAGCAGAAATGACACTAGCCATGGCCTACTCAAATTCTATTCAATGGAATCGTTTAGAACTACAAAAAAAAATAATCAATAGTTTAAGACTTACCTATCAAGAAAAAGGTGATTATGAAAATGCATACAATTTAATGACCCAGTATGTATCCATTTCAAATCAAATTATTAGGCAACAGAACAATGAAGCGGTTAAAGAATTGGAGGTTAAATATCAAACACTTCAAAAAGAAAATGAAATTTTTGAACTAAAAGAAGTACAACTTGCCAAACAGAGTGAGATTGATAGGCAGAAAACAATTAAGAAAGCCTTTTTATACGGGTTCTTAGCGCTACTAATCCCAATTATTGCACTGCTCTTTGTTTATTATCAAAAACTTCAAGCACAAAGCCAAGTCAATGTGCAACAAGAGCAGTTGAATGCTCAAAAAATAACCGCATTGTTAAATGAACAAGAGCTTTCATTGGCAAAAACATCGTTGGAAGCCCAACAGGAAGAGCGTACTAGAATCGCTAAACAATTACACGATAGTATCGGGGGAAACCTAGCGGGTATAAAATTACAATTAAGTCATTTACAAGATGAAAAATTGGAAAAGCAAGGATTGATAATTCAAATAAATGAAACATACGAATTGGTAAGAGAAATTTCACATAACCTCACCCCTAAAAAGTTCAATGAAAATAATTTCACCCATATCATAGCCCAGTATCTAAATCAGTTGAGCGATAATTCTAATCTTGCTATTATATTCTCTGCGCACCCGAAAGAAAAAATTAATGCCATTAAAAAAGAATTAAAAGTTGAGATTTATCAAATTATTCAAGAATTACTGGCCAATACCATTAAACATGCAAGGGCAAAAAACTTAGAGGTTCATTTGAATCTTTTTAAAAAAACCTTCCAACTTATTTTTGAAGATGATGGTATCGGGTTCAACGCGGCCTCAACACCAAAAGGTATTGGGCTTAAAAATTTAAAAAATAGAGCTCAAAATTTAAAAGGCACCATGAATATTGATACCGCTTTAAACCGGGGAACCGTGATTACTTTAGAATTTCCTTTAAACACAAAAAAAGATGAAAACATATAAATTAATTATTGCTGACGACCACAAAATGTTCTTAGATGGTTTAATGAGCATCTTAAAAGGCAAATCTGACTATGAAATCATCTTAACCGCCAATAGTGGTAAAAATGTAGCAAAGTATCTTGACATAAATAATAAAACGGAACCTGTTGACCTTGTTATCACTGATGTAAACATGCCAGAACTTAATGGTATTGAACTTAATCAACATATCAAAGCTCATCATAAAAATGTAAAAACATTGGTTGTAAGTATGCTTCATGATGCCACTACCGTACAAACCCTTACGAAAGACAACGTGGATGGCTACGTACCAAAGAATGCCGAGAAAGAAGAACTGCTAAGAGCGATTGAAACAATATTGAAAGGAGAAAAATATTTTTCTCAATCCATCAAGGATGTGTATTTAAAAGGAATGTTTTCCAATGAAGAATCTTTAATACAGTCCCTGTCAAAAAGAGAGAAAGAAGTATTAAAATTGATAGCGGAAGAATTTACAACACAAGAGATTGCAGAGCAACTATTTTTGAGCAAACACACCATTGAAAGCTACCGTAAAAATTTGATATCAAAACTAGAGGTTCGTAACCTTGCCGGGCTTACTAAATATGCCATAAAAATTGGACTGCTAGACGAGTAAAAGCGACTCCTTTCTACTCTTCTTTATTCTAAAAAAAGTAACCCCTCCCTGAATTCAGGGAGGGGTTTTTTACGGAAAACAGGGCTGCCCTGCCCAACTATACACCCGAAGTTTGCTATATAATAATAACCTTAAAATTTGAATCATGATTTACGGAATCACTTTAGTACTCCTAAGCATTATTGCAGTGCCTTCATTGGTTTTGTCTAAAAAACCAAATGCAAAAGAATTATTGGAAAAGATAGAACCTTACCAAGGCTGGATTGGTCTTATATTCTGTATTTGGGGCGTTTGGGGCATTATCTCAAGCATTCTTAATTTAGGCTGGCTTACGACTGCCCCTATTTGGTGGATTACATTATTGGCAGGTAGTATTGTACAAGCTACTTTAGGTTTTATGCTAGGCTTTGGAGCAATCAACAAATTGGTCATTGGTAAAAATGATCAAGCACAAGAAAAAGCTGCGGAACTCAGAGCAAGAATAGCTCCAAAACAAGGGAAACTTGGCATTTTAGGTATTGCCGTTGGAATTTGGATGATAGTTGCTTCTTTTTTATTCACCGTATCCTAATTTAAATCTCACAAGATGAAAAAGATAATTACAACTTTTGTGATACTGGTAACTTTAGCGACCTACTCACAACAAAACGACAGCCAGCAACAAACAGTCTCCGTTTCTGGCAGTGCCAAAATTGACAGAGAACTAACCAAGTATAAAGCAAAAATCACCTTAAACCTAGAACAGGCTTATTATTCCAATCCTGAATGTAAAACGGTAAAGGAGTTTAAATCACTTTATTTTGAAAAGTTGGAAAAATATGGTGTGGACACTTCAAAGCTAGAAGAAAACAAAATCGAATTCATGACCTATGGATATCAAAAAGGCGGTACCGTTTTCACCTTTGAGACTGCGTTAAAAAGTGAAATAGAAAAGTTTACAGCAGTAAAGCTTGGGGGTGTTTCGGTTGTATTCTCCTTCAAGTTTGAAATTACGGAACTTGAACAAGAGCAACTGGTAAAGACTGCACTTAAAGACGCAACAAAGAATGCCGAAAAAGTGTGTAAAGCGATTGACCGGGAATTGGGAAAAATTGTTTCTATAAGCGAACGCACCCCGATGGGAGCAGTATGGAAAAGCTATCAGCAAGAATATGAAGAATACACCACCGTAAACGTTACTTATGCAATGAACTAAAAGAAATCATTTTAGTTGGTTAGTTGGTTTGCCAATCTAAAGTCTAATAAAGATTTTAGATTGGTTTTTTAATTCCCTAGCGCTGGTGGTAGTTAAAATCACATTACAACATTGAAAGAATGGCAGCATAGCGTTGAAATTAGTGTAATTTGGTTATTTTTGCAGCCGTTCATTGCGCACGTGGCGGAATTGGTAGACGCGCTAGCTTGAGGGGTTAGTGGCCATTAGGCCGTGGAAGTTCGAGTCTTCTCGTGCGCACAAGACCTCTTGTCTTTTGACAAGGGGTTTTTTTATGCCCTTAAAACGGTATTACCCTATTGTAAAAAATTTAACTCTTGCTTATTACTGTAATAGCATTAAAAGTGTAAATTTGTTTAACGATTTTTATGAAATAATGAACAACGTAAAGAAATTATTTAGCATCCGTGATATGGAAAACCTATCCGGAATAAAGGCGCACACCATACGTATATGGGAAAAAAGATATAATCTCTTCTCGCCTGAAAGAACTTCAACAAACATTAGAACCTATAGTTTACAGAGTTTACAAAAACTCTTAAACATTACACTACTCTACCATAACGGATATAAAATATCAAAAATCGCTAAACTTCCTGAGAGTGAAATCCCCGTTATTGTAAGGGGTATTGTTGCAAAAAATAGCGAAAAAAGCCATGCAATCAATGCATTTAAGCTTTCCATGATCAACTTCGATCAAACACTATTTTTTAACACCTATAACAGTCTTTTAGCCGAACGGTCTTTCAAGGATATTTTTAATGACGTTTTCATTCCTTTATTGAATGAACTCGGGCTACTATGGCAAACAGACACGATTAGTCCGTCGCACGAGCATTTCATAACCAATTTAATAAAACAAAAGATTTATATCAATACGGAAAAACTCCAGATTATTGAACCCACTAGAAAAGATAAAGTATTTGTGCTTTTCCTTCCAGAAAATGAAATTCATGAATTGGGATTACTGTATTTGAACTATGAAATTATTTTAAAAGGGTATAAATCGATTTATTTAGGGCAGACCATGCCTATTGAAAGTTTAGTCGATTTACTGAAATATTACAATAACATTCATTTTGTATCCTATTTCACGGTTTCACCAAATAAAGATGAAATCGCTAAATACATAAAATCATTTACTGAAAACTTAAATGAGGCCGGTAATTCACATTTATGGCTATTAGGGCATCAAACCCAACATATTGATAAGGAAACACTACCTAATTCAATAAAGACTTTCGGCTCCATAGAAAAATTAACCAACATCATTGCTTAGCACGCGGCGAACACATGAAAAAAATCATTGTTATTGGTTCTGGATTTTCATCACTTTCAGCGGCTTGTCACCTAGCAAAAGCTGGTTTTGATGTTTCTATCTATGAAAAAAACAATACTTTGGGCGGTCGCGCCAGACAATTAAAAAGAGATGGTTTCACCTTTGATATTGGACCAAGTTGGTATTGGATGCCCGATATATTTGAGAAATTCTTCAACACTTTTGGAAAGAAAACAGCCGACTATTATAAATTGGACAAATTAAACCCCGCCTATAAAATATTCTTCTCTGATGAAGTCATCACTATTGGTGATTGTATGGACAAAATATGTGAAGAATTTGAACGCATTGAAAAGGGCAGTGCTAAGCATTTAAGAAATTTTATTGGAAAAGCTCAAGAAAACTATGACATTGCTATCAATAAAATAGTATTAAGACCCGGTCTCTCTCCTCTAGAATTGGTAACCAAGGAAACCGTTTTAAGGGTAGATCAGTTTTTCAAGACGATCAGTCAAGAGGTTAGAAAAAGATTTACCAATCCAAAACTGATTTCTACGCTAGAGTTTCCAGTACTATTTTTAGGTGCTAAACCGAATAAGACTCCTTCTTTTTACAGTTTTATGAACTTTGCAGACTTCGGATTGGGCACTTGGCACCCTGAGGGTGGCATGTATGAAATCATCAAAGCGATGACAAAGCTTGCCGAAGAATTAAAGGTCAAAATACACGTAGATGCTCCTGTTGATAAAATTGAGGTAAGCGATGGCAAGACTACGGGTATTATATCAAAGGGTGCCGCAGTAGCAGCAGATATAGTTATAAGCGGGGCAGATTACCATCATTCTGAAACCTTATTGGATATTCCTTATCGACAATATTCAGAATCGTATTGGGATAAAAAAACATACGCTCCTTCTTCATTGTTGTTTTATGTTGGTTTTGATAAAAAACTCCAAAACGTTCAGCACCACAATCTGTTTTTTGATACGGACTTTGAAAAACATGCCGAAGAAATATACGATCGTCCCCAATGGCCTTCAGACCCATTGTTCTATGCTAATTTTCCTTCAGTTACTGACCAAAGTATGGCACCTGAAGGCTGTGAGACTGGCTTTTTTCTGATACCCATTGCCCCTGATTTGGAAGATACCGAAGCATTAAGAAATCAGTATTTTGATATTATTATAAACCGATTTGAATTAAGGACAAATCAACTTGTTAAAAATAATATTATATTTAAAGAGAGCTTCTGCGTAAACGACTTTGTTGAGCAATACAATTCGTATAAAGGAAACGCCTATGGTATGGCAAACACTTTAACGCAAACAGCATTTTTAAGGCCTAACTTAAAAAGCAATAAAGTTCAAAATCTATATTTTACCGGGCAACTTACTGTGCCAGGACCTGGTGTTCCGCCATCGTTGATTTCCGGTAAATTGGTTTCTGAATTGATTATTAAAAAACACGCTTGAGAATGAAAGTTTTATTTGACAATGTATCGTATAGCTGTAGCAAAATTGTTACGGAATCTTACAGCACTTCCTTCGCTTTGGCCACAAAAATGTTAGGTACTGCAATAAGAGGTGATATTTATAATATTTATGGTTTTGTCCGTTTTGCCGATGAAATTGTTGATACGTTTCACGACTATGACAAAGAACTATTGTTTAATGGTTTTGAAAAAGATTTAGAACAAGCCATAGCCAATAAAATTAGTCTAAACCCTATTCTGAATTCATTCCAACATACCTATCATAAATATGACATTCCATTTGAACTTGTCGCTGCTTTTATGAAAAGTATGCGTATGGATTTGGTCAAAAAACAATACAAAACAACCGCAGAGTACAAAGAATATATTTATGGCTCAGCAGACGTAGTAGGCCTTATGTGCCTTTGTGTATTCGTAAATGGCAACAAAGAACAGTATGAAGAACTGAAGGAATCTGCAATGGCTCTTGGTTCGGCTTTTCAAAAAGTTAATTTTTTACGTGATTTAAAGGCAGATTTTGAATTGCTGGAGCGATCCTATTTTCCAAATACTAATTTACTGGAGCTTGATGAAATTTCTAAGAAGCGAATCGTAGATGAAATAAAAGCAGACTTCGCATTAGGTCTTTCTGGTATTGAAAATTTACCTTCCAATGCAAAATTTGGAGTATATACGGCCTATAAATACTACAACAAACTACTTCAAAAACTACAAAACACCCCACCTTTAGAAATTAAGAACACCAGAATACGTGTTCCCAATTATCAAAAATTTGGGCTTTTGGCAAAATCATACGTTAACTACAAACTTCAATTAGTTTAGCAAAATGAAAATTTTACTTTGGATAGTCATCTTCTTGGCAACTTTTTCTATTATGGAATTTATGGCATGGTTTACCCACAAATATATCATGCATGGTGTTTTATGGAGTTTACATAAAGACCACCATAAGAAAGATCATGATTCTTGGTTTGAGCGTAACGACACTTTTTTTATATTTTACGCCGTCTTAAGTATGTCTCTGATTATGATTGCAAACAATACCTCTTTTTGGTATGGTTGGCCGCTAGGGTTTGGTATTCTAGCCTATGGTATTGCTTACTTTTTTGTGCACGATATTTTCATACACCAGCGGTTCAAAATCTTAAGAAACGCGAATAATTGGTATGCCAAAGGCGTAAGAAGAGCACATAAAATGCATCACAAACATCTTGGCAAAGAAGATGGTGAATGCTTTGGTATGTTATTGGTTCCCTTCAAGTATTTTAAAAAATAATGCCAAAAACGGCTATTATTATAGGCTCTGGCATTGCCGGTATGGCTTCAGCAGTGCGTTTAAGCGCCAAAGGCTACTCGGTATCCGTTTTTGAGGCAAATGACCACGCTGGGGGGAAACTTCATTCCAAATCTGCTGACGGCTTTCGTTTTGATTTAGGGCCTTCTTTATTCACCATGCCTTGGCTGGTAACCGAGTTGTTTGAATTACACGGTAAAAATCCGGAAGATTACTTTCAATATCATAAAAAAGAAAGGATATGTAATTATTTCTGGGAAGATGGCACTCGTTTCAAAGCCCCTGGGACTATTCATAGTTTTATTGAACAAGCTGGCACGATTTTCTCAGAAACTACAGAAAGCATCCAAAAATATTTAAATAACAACAAAAAAAAATATGAACTAACCAGTTCTATTTTTCTTGAAAAATCGTTGCATAAGCGCAGCACTTATTTAAGTAAAGAAACCTTAAAAGCACTGCTTCAAATAAATGGAATGGGCATAAATACGTCCTTGAACAAGCATCATCAATCACATTTTAGAAACCCTAAACTGGTTCAACTTTTTAACCGGTACGCTACGTATAATGGATCCTCACCATACAAAACTCCGGGCATCATGTCTATGATTCCGCATTTAGAAATGGGTCTGGGTACGTATTTCCCAAAAGGGGGTATGCATAGTATTACCAAATCTATTTTTAAACTAGCGGAAGAAATAGGGGTTAAATTCTATTTTAACCAAAAGGTAGAAGAAATTATTGTTGAAAATGGCATCGCTAAAGGGGTGAAAAGTGCTGACCAATTATTCTGGGCAGACATCATAGTTAGTAATATGGATATTTATCCCACTTATAAACAACTGTTGCCTCACCAAAAGCATCCCAAAAAAGTGTTACAACAAGAAAGATCAAGTTCTGCGCTTATTTTTTATTGGGGTATAGCTAAAACATTTCCCGAACTTGATTTACATAACATACTTTTTAGCAACAACTATAAAGAAGAGTTTCATCATCTTTTTGAAAAAAAGTCCTTATCCGACGACCCCACTGTGTATATCAACATTACCAGCAAAGAAAACCCTACTGACGCCCCTGACCATTCGGAAAACTGGTTTGTAATGATTAATGCACCGGGTAATTATGGCCAAAACTGGTCAGAAATGACCAAGCAAGCACGAAAAAACATCATCCATAAGATAAATAGCACTTTAAGCACTGATATAGAACCGTATATTAAAACTGAATTTGTTTTGGACCCTGTAGGTATTGAAAAAAACACAAGTTCATACCGTGGGTCACTATATGGAGCAGCCAGCAACTCTAAATTTGCAGCTTTTCTTAGGCATCCCAATTTTAGTTCTGCTATTGACCATCTTTATTTCTGTGGTGGATCGGTGCATCCCGGTGGTGGTATTCCACTATGTTTATTATCAGCAAAAATATTAAACGATTGTATCCCCAATGACTAGTATTATACTAAAACGAATATCAAACCTACATCTTGGAATTTTTGTAATATGGTTATTTCATATTTCAGGTATTTTAGGAATCTATCTTGGAAATACAATTTGGTTTATTTCAAAATCACCTTTAAACCTTATCATTAGCTTGGGCTTGTTCATTTGGCTTTTCCCAGTAAACTCTAAAAAGAAATGGGTGTTGTTTTTCATTTTCTTCTTTGTGGGTATGTTAGCAGAATGGCTTGGGGTTCATTATGGCCTCTTCTTTGGAGATTATAGCTATGGTTCCAATTTAGGATTAAAACTTGATGGAGTACCCTATTTAATAGGTTCTTATTGGGCTTTATTAACTTTTATCACAGCGCAAATTGCCAATAAGCTAGGCCTAAAAAGTTGGTTGAAAATTTCTTTTGGGGCTTTTTTAATGGTTGCACTAGATTTTTTAATGGAAAAGACTGCTCCCGTATTTGATTTTTGGCAGTTTCAGGGCCACGTACCAATAGATAATTATATTGCTTGGTTTGTAATAGGTTTTATGCTGCATGGCATTCTCCATAAATCAAAGGTAGAGGGAAATAATACTATTTCAATTCACCTCTATCTAGCGCAAGTACTCTTTTTTGGGGTATTTTATTGTTTCCCTATTCGGTAGTTTTCAAAGGATTTTCTCCAAACCAAGTACCAAAAGATTTATAGGGTTGAAAACGTGCAAAGAGTTCTTCAGAATACCACTTTAATTCTCTTGTTTTTCCTATGGCCTTGACATGGCCTTTTGTTTGGTATGCAAATTTGTTCAACGACTCTAAATCTTTCCATAAACTAAAAGTTGCCATATTTTTAAAAGGTACTTCTCCAATTCCCTTTGTTAACAGCAATCCTTTATTTGAACTAAGTTGTTGTCGAGACTCAGGAACAAATCGCCAAAACTTCACTACTAATTTTGTTTTAATCGTGGCCCGAGTAATTACTGCGTATGCAGGTATATCCAATAGGGATTCGCTCTTTCTAAAAGGGTTTTGCTTTGACCATTCTCCCCTAGCAAGAATATTTTTAAGATATACCTGATAATGCTCGACCGATTTTTTCTTGTATTGTTTCATCAAGGCAGCGTTTTCGTGAAAAGCTTTTGCAAAGCCTTCATTCTGCCATACTTGTAAAATAGCATAGGTACCAAAATCAGGCCTAGGGCTGAACCCTTCTTTACCCGTTCCTAATAGTTTATAGAATTCTTGACCCTTTACGTTAACAAGCTGTTTATGGGCAAATTGCATCATACCAAAAGCCCAAACCTTTGATCTGAAGCTGTTGAATCTAAAGAAAGTAAGTGTCGTAATTTGACTCATCTTAAAAAGTAATAAGGGAATCTAACATACTTCTAACCATTGCGGTATTCCAGTCGGCAATACCGTCTTGTTCAATAACTATATACCCCTCTTTATCTATAAGATAGGAATAAGGGGTGTTTTCAGTTTCAGGCACTTTTACAGCCGACTTATCACCAATTATCAAATAGGTCACAGGAAACGTAAATTCATGTTTTTCCATGAATTCCTCTACAGGAGGTCGGTTTTCGTTGGTAATGATATAAAAATCCATTTGACCTTTATATTGATCATACAGCTCTTGTATACTTTGTAACTCGGCCTCACTGGGTAAGCGCCAAGATGCCCAAAAATTAATAAGAACAACCCTTCCTTTTGAGGCTTCAAAATTGAAGAAATTCCATTCAGCATCTTTTAAGCGCCAATTGTAATCTGTAATTTGTTTTCTATTGGTTGAAGCTACAACGTAGGGAGAAAATGAAAAAACACGATTTAAAAATAGCTTTCCATAGTGTCCGAGTGGCGTTATAAAAAAGGAAATTATGAAAAGAATTACAACAATATTTAATATCGTTTTTTTCTTGATGGCCATATTTTGAGTAGGGTTAAAACTAAAAAGCTCTTGAAAATTCAAGAGCTTTTATATTGGAATACATCATGTTAAGCATTTTCTTTTTTAATCACATTTAGTGCAGAGCCCTCATTATACCAATCAATTTGAGATTGGTTGTACGTATGGTTGGCCATTATGGTATCAGAACTTCCATCAGCATGAACTACTTCAATTGTAAGTGGTTTATCTGGCGAGAAAGATGCTATATCTGTAAAATTGAACGTATCATCTTCTTGTATAAGATCATAATCGTTTTCGTTTGCAAAAGTCAATCCTAGCATACCTTGCTTTTTAAGATTGGTTTCATGAATACGTGCAAATGATTTCACTAAAACTGCCGCAACCCCGAGGTGTCTTGGTTGCATGGCTGCATGCTCTCTTGAAGAACCTTCGCCGTAATTATGGTCGCCCACAACGATAGATTTTATTCCCTTAGCTTTATAGGCCCTTTGTGTGTCCGGCACTCCGCCATATTCTCCTGTTAATTGATTTTTAACGAAGTTGGTCTTTTTGTTATAAGCATTAATAGCCCCGATTAAAGTGTTATTGGCAATATTATCTAAATGGCCTCTATACCTCAACCATGGACCTGCCATTGAAATATGATCCGTAGTACATTTACCAAAGGCTTTGATCAATAATTTAACTCCTTGTAATTGTTCTGGCTTGATAGGAACAAAAGGCTCCAACAATTGCAAACGTTCAGAAGTTGGCGATACTACCACTTGCACACCGCTACCGTCTTCCATAGGTGGCACAAAACCAGCGTCTTCAACAGCAAAACCTTTTGGCGGAAGCTCCCAGCCCGTTGGTTCGTCAAATTTCACCTCTTCACCGTTTTCATTTATCAAGGTATCCGTTAAGGGGTTAAAATCTAACCTACCTGCTACAGCGATGGCTGCAGTTATTTCTGGTGAGGCTACAAAAGCATGCGTATTTGGGTTCCCATCAGCACGTTTTGCGAAGTTTCTGTTAAACGAGTGCACTATGCTGTTTTTAGGAGCATTTTTTGGATCGCTATATCTTGCCCATTGGCCTATACATGGTCCACAAGCATTCGTAAAAATTTTAGCATCCAATTCTTCAAAAATTCCTAGGATTCCATCACGCTCAGCGGTATATCTAACCTGTTCAGAACCAGGATTAATACCCAGTTCTGCTTTCATCTTCAAGCCTTTGTCCAAAGCCTGTTGCGCTATGGAAGATGCCCTGGATAAATCTTCATACGAAGAATTGGTACAAGAACCTATAAGGCCCCATTCTACCTGAATTGGCCAACCATTTTTGGTGGCTTTTTCTGTCATAGACGAGCCTACCTGAGTAGATAAATCAGGCGTAAAAGGTCCGTTTAATAATGGTCCTAACTCTGATAAATTAATTTCTATTACTTGATCAAAATACTTTTCTGGGTTTGCATACACCTCGTCGTCAGCCGTCAAATGCTCTTTTACTTGGTTTGCCGCATCTGCGATATCAGCTCTATCTGTGGCTCGTAAATATCGTTCCATAGATTCATCATAACCAAAGGTTGAAGTTGTAGCTCCAATTTCAGCTCCCATATTACAAATAGTGCCTTTTCCGGTACAAGATAATGCTAAGGCACCAGGTCCAAAATATTCAACTATCGCCCCAGTACCACCTTTTACAGTTAAAATTTCAGCTACTTTTAATATCACATCTTTAGGAGCGGTCCATCCTGAGATGTTACCGGTTAATTTAACTCCTATCAATTTTGGAAACTTAAGTTCCCATGCCATTCCAGCCATTACATCTACCGCATCCGCTCCACCTACTCCAATCGCTACCATTCCTAATCCACCAGCATTTACCGTATGTGAATCTGTACCTATCATCATTCCTCCTGGAAAGGCATAATTTTCCAACACCACTTGATGTATAATACCCGCACCTGGCTTCCAAAAACCTATTCCGTATTTATTGGATACCGATTCTAAAAAATCAAAAACCTCTGCACTACTGGTATTGGCCAATTTTAAATCAGCTGCAGCACCATTTTTGGCCTGAATCAAATGATCACAGTGTACCGTAGTTGGTACAGCGACTTTTGGTTTACCAGCCTGCATAAACTGTAATAAAGCCATTTGGGCCGTTGCATCTTGACAAGCTATCCGGTCTGGCGCAAAATCAACATAATCCTTACCTCTTTTAAAAACTTTTGAGGGATTACCGTCCCAAAGATGGGAATACAATATTTTTTCAGCCAACGTAAGTGGCTTACCAACTAATTTTCGAGCTATCTCTACCCTTTCTCCCATGGTAGCATAGACCTTTTTAATCATGTCAATGTCGAACGCCATTCTGCAAAATTATTTATGTGGTTACAATTCGTTAAAATTACGAAAATGAAATCGGGTATAAAACAGTAGGTTGCTAAATACAGCTACTTTTACCAAAAGATGAAGGATCTACTTACATATTAGTAAGGATACCAACCAAAATGACAAAAAAATTACCAACTCTATAACAATTCTTGAATAATATCATCTTCGGAGATACCTTCCGCTTCCGCCTTATAATTTTTTAAAATCCGATGCCTTAGAATTCCTGGAGCAACAGCTTTTACATCTTCAATATCTGGTGAAAATTTACCTTTTACCGCAGCATTTGCTTTAGCGGCAAGAATCAAATTTTGGGAAGCTCTAGGTCCTGCTCCCCAGTCAATATAATTTTTCACGTAATCTGAAGCACCTTCAATATTTGGTCTGGTTTTATTGACCAAACGCACCGTGTAATCAACAACGTTGTCTGGCACTGGAATTCTGCGTACCAAGCTTTGCACATCATTGATAGCATCCGCACTAAAAAGAGTGTTTAAAACAACCGAATTATCTGAAGTTGTCGATTTTACAATATCAATTTCTTCCTCAATAGACGGGTATGTCAATTTGATAGCAAACATAAAACGATCTAACTGTGCTTCTGGCAGCGGATAAGTCCCCTCCTGCTCTATTGGATTTTGGGTAGCCAAAACAAAATAGGGCTTTTCCAATTTATGTTGCTGCCCTGCTATGGTAACTGCACGTTCTTGCATCGCCTCTAAAAGAGCGGCCTGCGTTTTAGGCGGGGTTCTATTGATTTCATCCGCTAGAATAATGTTGGCGAAAATTGGGCCTTTTATGAACTTAAAATTTCTGTCTTGATCTAAGACTTCACTGCCTAGAATATCGCTTGGCATCAAATCTGGGGTAAACTGAATACGTTTAAAATCCAATCCAAGAGTTTGCGCAATAGTATTGACCATCAATGTTTTTGCAAGACCTGGAACACCGACCAATAAGGAGTGTCCACCGGTGTAAATGGAAAGCAATATCTGCTCAACTACCTGTTCTTGGCCAACAATTACCTTTGCAATTTCTTTTTTTAGGGCTTTATGTTTTTCAACAAGATTTTCAATTGCAGCTACATCTGACATATTAATTCTTTACCCAGTTATTAGAAAAATCACAATCTTTATTTTCGTTTTCAACTTGAATGTAGACGTCTTCTATTTTCTCTTTCATCCATTTTTGCACCTCTTTATATTGCTTTTCACGAAGTGCCAATTCTTGAATTTTAATATAGTCCCGTGCAAAATCAGCTTTGTGCTCATCATAACGATTGGATATTTGCATGATTTTAAACTTAGGAGCACCACCACGGGGATCATCTTCTCGGATAGGCCTCGATATTTCTCCATCCTTTATATTACGGATTTGGTTGTACAAAGAAGGGTCCATTTTTGTCAATTCAAACTTGGAATCAAAATTGACTGGATTTCTTAATACACCACCATCAAACTTTGTTTCTTTTTCATCTGAAAAGTTTAATGCCGCTTCTGCAAAAGTATACTTGCCATCCATTACTTGTTGTCGTATAGTATCAAGCTCTTGAGAAGCTTTCGCCATAGCCTCATCTGACACTTCAGGTATCATAAGAATATGTCTTAAATCAACCTCTTGTCCTCTAATTTTTTCTATAATCATCAAGTGATATCCAAACATGGTCTCAAAAGGTTCGGAAACTTCACCTTCGCGCAAACTAAACGCTACATCTTTAAACTCTTTTACATATCCACTATTTCTAGTAACCCCAGTATAAAGTCCACCTCTTGGTTTTGAACCTGGATCCTGAGAATATAAAATGGCTTTCACATTAAAACTGGCATCCTTCTCTTCAACGTCTTGCTTAATCACATTCAAACGATCAATTACTTTCTGCTTTTCTGCTTCTGATGGTTGTGGCTGTTTCACTATTTGCGAAATCTCAAGTTCGGCGCCAAACACAGGCCTTTCCTCTTCTGGTATTCTATAAAAAAACTGCCTCACCTCTTCAGGTGTCACTTCTATTTCTTCAACGATTTTACCCTGCATCCTCTCAGACAACATGCGTAACTTATTGATTTCAAAAAGCTCTGCTTTAAAACTTTCAAGGTCTTGCTTTTTGTAATAACTCAGCATTTTCTCTACACTTCCAATTTGCGTTGAAAGTTGTTGTATTTGCCTATCACTTTGAGCATTCACTTGATCATCTGAAACCAACAAACTGTCTTGAACCGCTTGGTGCGCATACAACCTATCTTCCATTAACTTACCCAATAGTTGGCAATGTGTAATATCTTCAGTAGAGGCACCTTGGGTTTGAAGATCAATCAAAGTCTTTTCAATATCAGAATCCAATATCACATAGTCTCCAATAACGGCTGCAATACCATCTAGCTTTATTTTTTTTGCAACATTGGTGGTGTCTTTTGGTAAGCTACTTTCATCGTCCATAGCCTCGGAAGTACTTACATCTTGGGCTGATAGCATTCCAATTACACCACAAAAAACTACCAAAAAAGCTTTAGTCCTTGTATTCATAAATTTCAAATTCATTTTTCTTAATTGCATCATCAATAATTTCTGTCTCTAATTTTCGAATATGTTTTAACCTTCTACGATTTAAAATTATTCGTTTGATATCAGGCGTTATGTAGGTCAGCGGTGCTATATCATTGGTATTGAGCACATCCGTAACTTTACCCAAATATACCCCCAATGAATCTTGCAACTCAAAGAATTGTGATTTCTTTAAGTACTTATCTTGATTTGTGAAGTTCAAAGGTGGTATCTCTGAAATAACCCGAGAGGCACTTACCCAAATAGAATCGTTAAAATGTAATTTCTTGAACTGTACGGCAATGGAGTCTAAATATAACTTATCCGTATTTTTAAATGATTTTATTTTTTCAACCACTTCCTTTTTATCTAAAAACTGGTTGGGCAATACCACAAATCTAAGTTGTACAAGCTTTTCATTTAACTTAAAATTTTCTTTTTGTTCTGTATAGAAGTCTTGAAGCTGCTGTTCGTTGATTACAGTATCGTTCGCTGCTTGCACCAAAGCTTCTGTATATGCCCTAGTATAAAGATCCGTTCGATAATCGTTTACCAAACGATCAAACTCCCTTAGCTTTTCTTCAGATAAATTGATTTTAGACTTGGATAACAAAAGTTGCTTTGAAGCCCACTTATTGATGAAATTGACCGTAAAGGCCGCGCTGTCTTGCGGTGAAATACCTGCCGTAATATAAGGCTCAATATCCTTTGCATATAAGTAAGATTCCCCTACACGGGCCAAAGGGTTCACCTCAACATCATCTTTTAAAAAGGATCCGCATGAAACAAAAGTGAACATTAATAAAACCAATATATATTTGGTCATGAATATCTTTTAAAAAAGCATTGCGCAAAAATAACAATTACTTGATGGCATACAAGTTGTGGAAGAATTGATTAACAGAATTTTAGTAGCTCTAATAAATCTATATTTTGTTATTTTCGTCACAATGAAAACGTTATCTTAAACTGATTACCAACAGATGCTTACCAAATGGAAAAACTATTAGACCGTAAAATTAAACTTATTTGGGATTTCAAAGGTCCGGCAGCAGCAAAGACCGCAGAACATTATGAAAAACATTTGAAAGAATATGTTTTTCACGAGGAATTAAAATTTGACACTACCGGTTTTAGCCGTTTAAGCGATATGCATAGCATCGCCTTTTTAGTGGTAGCGGAGTTTGAAATGATTAAAACCAGAGATGATTTAAAACCACACAGAGGCGAAATCTATTTAGACGATTAATTAACTTAAGAATGAAAACCAAACTGACTCTTCTATTCTTGTTCATTTTTATTGGAATTTCCTGTACTGAAAAAAACGTTGAAAATCCTTTGAAAACAGCTTTATCTTCAACAGATGTTAGGATTAAAAGGGTAATGGATGCACTTGATCAATACGAGGTGCAAATACGATACACAAAAATTGACCGTAAAAACGATAGTCTTATTTTTACTGATTTCGATTTTCAGGTTAATGATAGCAACTACTTTTATCCGGCAAGTACCGTGAAATTTCCTGCGGCGGTCGCCGCGTTGGAGAAACTAAACGAATTAGATTCTTTACATCGCAATACTTCTTTTTATATTGAAGGTGACTCTGTACAAACCACTTTTGGTAGGGCCGTACAAGAAATATTTGCTGTCAGTGATAATGCGGCAAACAACAGGTTGGTCGAATTTTTGGGTCAAGATGATTTGAATTATCGCATCAAAAACCTTGGGGTATCGCCCTTTCGCATTTCTCATCGTTTATCGACTACCAATGCTGATGACGTAACAACAAAACCTTTGGTTATCTATTTAGATGATAGTACCACGGTAACTTCAAAATCAATTATCAACACCTACCCAACTGCCTTACAATTAAACCAAATACAAAAAGGGAAAGGTTTTTATGCTGATGACTCCCTTTATCAAGAACCTTTTGATTTTAGTTTAAAAAACTATTATCCCGTTTCCTCTCAGCATGCGGTATTAAAACGTGTCATTTTTCCAAGTCATTTTACCAAAGATGAAAGATTTGACCTAACTGCTGAACAGCATCAATTTTTATTGGAGGCCATGCACACCTTGCCAAAAAATACTGGTTATGACCCTGAAGAATATTATGACAGTTATGGTAAATTTTTACTGTACGGCGACACTACGGATCCCATTCCGGACCATATCAAAATTTTTAACAAAGTGGGCTACGCATACGGTACGCTAACGGATTGTGCATATATCAAAGACACCAAAAACAACATTGATTTTATGGTTACCGCTACCATTTTAGTCAATAGTGATGGTATCTTCAATGACGACCAATATGAGTATGATGAAATTGGAATTCCGTTTTTGGCACAATTAGGACGGGAATTGCATCAACAAGAGCTAAATCGGAATAAATAACCTTGGATATCTAAAATCCAAAATAGTTATCATTTTCTGCACAGCCAGAAATTTAAACTGTAGCAGTCCAATTATTCCCTGAAAGCAAGACCTCGTCAAAATTTATTCCCTCAATGGGTTTAATAATTTGTTGCGCCCTATCCCACTCTATTCGCCTTCCTAGTTTCCAAGAAAGTCCGGTCATGTGTGCGGTGATGGCTTCTTCAAATCCCTCTTTAATTCCGCAGCTTACATTTCCACCATTTTTTACAACACTTAACCACTCTTTTAAATGTAAAAATGTTGAATCAACCCGTACTCCATCAATATAGGTCCACATTAAACCTTTATCTGCAAAATACTGCGAAGTAGCTGAAGAAACTGCATCTGGCATATTAGCATTACTGCCCGGTGTATATTTAAATATAGGAATATGTGGTTTCATTTTTCCCAGTTCCAAAGATTCTGCATACCGAGTTGAAGACCTATCGGGCCAAACGGTCAAATTATTCCCTAACTCAAGCGTACCATCATGACCCATTAAAATTGTTGGCCTACTATAACCATTACCCAATGTAGCACTATAGCAGAAGGTCATCCCTTTCTCTTTTCCTTTTCGTTGACTGCTACCCGTGCTAAAATTTGGAAACTCCATATTTGCTTGAAGTACATCGGGCACATTTCTACCGTCGTTATGGGCATAAATTCCACCTGAGGCCATAATTGATTCCGGAATGCCCATATTAAGAACACAGTTTAATCTATCATAATCATGCGTAAGCAAATCACCCGATAATCCAGAGCCATAAGCCCACCATTTACGCCACCTAAAAAAATGATTTTTGTTGAACGGCACTTTTGGTGCAGATCCTAAAAACATATTCCAATCAATGGTATTTTCGTTAGCCTGTTCATCAATATCATAATTCCAAGCACCATTATCATCGTTTCGATTCGTGTTTGTTTGAATTAAAGAAACATGACCCAATGTCCCTTTTGCAACTACATCTTGGGCTGTTTTAAAACTGAGTGTTTGCCTATGCTGATGGCCAACAGCAAAGGTCGCTTTAGAATTTTTTGCAGCTTCTTGAAGCCGATACGTTTCTTCAATAGTATGCGTCATAGGCTTTTCAACATACACGCTAATATTGTTGTTCAACGCATCAATGGCCATGGGTGCATGCCAATGATCTGGTGTGGCAATGATAATAGCATCTATTTCTCCGCTATGGATCATTTCAAGATGTGTGCGGTATCTTTTTGTTTCGTTATCAGGAGTTGAAAAAGAGCTCATTGCCTTTTCAGCCCTAACATCAAAAATATCGCAGACCCCAGCTAGACGTACATTCAGTTTTGCTTGATTTTTATAAACCTTTAAAGCCGTATGATCCGGATTTTCGGTTGCTTCCAGCTCCATTTGTTCAATCCATTCATTTGTAGCAAAACCTAAGGACCGACACAATTGCTCACCCCTTATACCAAAACCAACAATACCAACACGAATTGGTTTTCCAGTAATTTCCGGTAAAGTAGAAGGCAATGAAGGACTGATGTTTAATTGTTCCAACAATTCTTCACGTTCCTTTCGTCCACCAACGGTATTTGCAGCTCCAGCCCACCATACAGCTCCTAAAATGGGCAAACCTCCAAGCCCTTTTAATAAGTCTCTTCTAGTCCATTTCATCTATTCAGATTTTAATAAGTTCTTCTTTGATTTCATAAAATGTTTTACCCCAAATAGTTCACCTGTAGGATTTTGGAATAAAACAATACAAGCAACAAGCTCAATTAGATTCTTGTTCACAAACCAATAGTTTCCTTCAACATTTAATTGTTGTAAACCAGGAAAGGGAGGATGTGCGAAATAATACATCGCCAGTAAAGCTATGGCTGCTATGGCAGCCTTCTTTTCAAAAATGCCAAGTAGCAAGGTAATCCCCACAAAAACGAGTGTCACAACGTTTAACGTGTCAACCCAATCAATAATACCCTCTTGAGCGAGCGGAGTGAACAAGAAGCTTAATGGCCCCTGTGCTGTAGCCAAATAACTAAAAGCAGACCAATCTGGATTATAAACCTTGACTACACCTTCGTATAAAAAATGCCATCCTATTAAAAGCCTCAACAATACTATACCTTTCAATTTCATATCCTACGTTTTGATATTAATCAAGAATATATTTAAAATATATCCTTAAAATTAAACTTCAAAACCTACTTAGAGAATGATATTTATCAGGTTTTCAATTACCTACAAATAAAAAGCACCGCCAAGTGGCGGTGCTTTTACTAATACAATACGCATTAGTCCTTAATTAGGCATTACAACGTCTTCGATGATATGAATAACTCCATTTGAGCCCATTACATCGGTTTTTGTGATTTTACTGTAATTGCCATTGGCATCCATTAAAAATATACCGCCATCTTTACTTACCGCAGTAATAGTACCACCGTTTAAAGTAGTTAATTCTGCTTTCCCGTTTCCTTTTTCCAACGCTGCAACAACATCGGCAGCAGCTATTTTTCCCGCAACTACATGATAAGTTAAAATTGCAGACAATTTTTCTTTGTTTGCCGGCTGTAGTAACGAATTCAAGGTATTCGCATCAATTTTTGCGAAACCGGAGTTTACCGGTGCAAAAACTGTAAATGGCCCTTCTCCTTTTAACGCACCTACTAAATCAGCAGCCTGAAGTGCTGTAACCAAAGTTGAGAAGTCGTCAACTGAAACTGCAATATCTACAATGTCCTGCGATTTTTGAGCTGTTGTTGTTTGCGTAAAAAGAACTAATGCTACTGTTGAAAGAATAAAAATTACTTTTTTCATTTTTTGTGTTTTAATTGTTTAATAGAATGTTTAATTTTTCAATGTTATATGTTGCTTTTATTTACACAGCAAAAATTCCGTTGGATGAGTTCCTACTGATTTTATCATATCTTTAACACAGCCTATGCTCCATCATCAAAATGATATTGAAATCATCAATCGCATATCCAAAAAGGATAAAGAAGCACTCTACCTATTATACGACAAGTACTCTGGTGCACTATATGGAGTAATTTTAAGAATGTGCCGAAATCAAAGTTTGGCAGAAGATCTTCTTCAAGAAACTTTTATTAAAATTTGGCAGAAAATTGATTTGTATGACCCGACTAAAGGAAAATTTTATACATGGGCTTATCGAATTGCCAAAAACATCACTTTAAATGCCTTAAGAAAGCCGGATGTACTCATCCAAAGTGAAGAATTACGTGTAGATACTAGTACAACAAAAATAGAATCGAAAATTGATTTTAATGAACTGAATGGTGCCATAAGCAAATTAGAGTCGCACCATCAACAAGCTATCTCCTTGGTTTATTTTAGGGGATTCACACACCGTGAAGCGTATCAAGAAATGGGTGTTCCCCTTGGTACCTTTAAGTCATATATTCGTCAAGCATTGCAATTGCTTCGCGAAAGTTACAAGCATGAACTGATAATCATTTGGTTACTATTAGAAACTTTTTGATGATGGATAGAAAGAAAATATTAGAAGAAGGGTTGTTGGAAAAATACCTGTTGGATGAGCTTTCTGAAAAAGAAGCCCAATGGGTCAGTCAAATAATTGCTAATGACGAAGACCTAAAAAACCAATTCGCATTACTAGAAGATGACTTTGAAAAAATTGCTTTGGAAAATGCAATTACACCTCCTCAAGACGTAAAGATAAAATTACAAAACACATTGGAGGTGAATCAAATAAAAAACCTATCAAAAACTTGGCTCTATGCAGCCGCCAGCTTAGCACTGTTGTTTTTACTTTCGTCTTTTTGGATGTACCAACGCTGGCAGCAGGCCGAAAACAATTTTGAAGGCTTGCAAAATCAAACTACTGTTTTACAGGAACGCTTAAATGCCCTTGAAGAAAACTATCTATTGACCAATACACGCTTAAAAACTATCAACGGTCCGCAGACCATTCCGTTAATTCTTCATGGAAATGAGCTAGTACCTAATTCAAGAGCGGTTGCTTATGTAAACCATGAAAGCAAAATGGTGGTGGTGAACGCACAAGGTTTGCCAAAACTATCTGAAGAAAATACCTATCAAATGTGGAGCGATGTCGATGGGGAAATGATTAATATGGGCTTACTTCCAACGGACGAAGAATTAATCACCCTAAAGTATATTGACAAGGCAGAGTCATTAAACATCACCATTGAACCTGCCGGTGGCAACGACCATCCTACTGTTGAAAAATTAATCGCTAATGTGACTTTATAAGCGTAATTGTTTCTAAATTAGAATACTAACTAATTTTAGAGAACATGAAAAAATTAATCGCAGAATTTATTGGAACATTATGGCTGGTGCTTGGCGGATGCGGAAGCGCAGTAATCGCAGCTGCATACCCTGAATTGGGTATAGGCTTTGTAGGCGTAGCACTTGCATTTGGTTTAACTGTTTTAACCATGGCCTATGCTATTGGTCATATTTCAGGATGTCATTTAAACCCGGCTGTATCAATTGGGCTAGCAGTTGCTGGACGCTTTGACAAAAAAGACCTTTTTCCCTACATCATTGCGCAGTTAATGGGTGGCATTGCTGGAGCAGGCATCCTTTACGTTATTGTCACCGGAAAACCGGGTTTTGAATTAGGCGGTTTTGCCGCAAATGGATTCGGCGAACATTCGCCCGGAGGCTATAATATGGTTTCTGCATTCGTTACTGAACTGGTCCTCACTTTTATGTTCTTGATCATTATTCTAGGCGCAACACATTCAAAAGCTCCAAAAGGAATGGCTGGCTTAGCAATTGGTTTAGGCCTTACCCTTATCCATTTAATAAGTATTCCGGTAACAAATACTTCGGTAAACCCTGCCCGTAGTACTAGCCAAGCATTGTTCGCTGACGGTTCATGGGCGATACCACAACTATGGTTGTTCTGGTTAGCACCAATCTTAGGCGCAATTTTAGCAGGTTTTGTTTACAGTATTTTATCGCCAGATAACGAGTAAATCTTGCATACTTTATTTAGAAAGCGGAATCATTACTATTCATTTAGTTTATGATTCCGCTTTCTCTTTTCAATAAATAGCGTATTACCTAAACAGGCGCTCCATACAAATCAAAATCTGAAGCTTCCGTTACTTTTATCATCGTAAAATCCCCGATTTTAACATAATACTTTGTAGCATCAATAAGAACTTCGTTATCAACATCAGGCGAATCAAACTCGGTACGACCTATAAAATGATTCCCCTCTTTTCTATCAATAATACAACGATAAGTTTCCCCAATTCGTTCTTGGTTCAACTCCCATGAGATTTGAGACTGTACTTCCATAATCTCATTGGCTCTTTGCTGCTTAACATCTTCAGGCACATTATCCTCTAAATTATAAGCATGGGTGTTTTCTTCATGACTATAGGTAAAACAACCTAAACGCTCAAAACGCATATCGGTCACCCATTGTTTCAAGGTTTGAAAATCTTCTTCAGTTTCACCAGGGTACCCAACAATTAAGGTAGTTCTTATAGTCATTTCAGGCACAGCAGCTCTAAAATCTTGTAATAATTTTGTGGTCTTTGCCTTAGTGGTACCACGGCGCATACTTTTTAAAATGGGATCGGCAATATGCTGTAATGGGATATCAATATAATTACAAACTTTTGTTTCGTTTCGCATCACGTCCAATACATTCATTGGAAAACCAGTTGGGAAAGCATAATGTAGTCGAATCCATTCTATCCCCTCAACTTTCACCAAGTTCTGAAGTAATTCAGCAAGGTTTCGTTTTTTATAGAGGTCAAGACCATAGTAGGTCAAATCTTGCGCAATTAAAATTAATTCTTTAACCCCTTTTGCTGCTAATTTTTCAGCTTCTTCAACCAACTCTTCCATTGGTTTACTTTTATGTTTCCCCCTCATTAAGGGAATAGCACAAAAGGAACAGGGCCTATCACAACCTTCAGCAATTTTTAAATAGGCATAATTTTTTGGAGTAGTAGTAAGGCGTTCCCCAATCAATTCGTGCTTGTAATCAGCACCTAAGGCTTTTAGTAAATTGGGTAAATCACTAGTGCCAAAATATTCATCTACATTCGGAATTTCTTTTTGTAAATCTGGTTTATAGCGTTCGCTCAAACACCCTGTGACAAAAACCTTATCCACATCTCCCGCTTCCTTTTTTTGAACATATTCCAATATGGTATTGACACTTTCTTCTTTTGCATTTGCGATAAATCCGCAGGTATTGATAACTACAACATTGCCTTCTTCTTCATGAACTACCTCTTTATTATTAGCACGAAGTTGACCCATAAGTATTTCGGAGTCATAAACATTCTTGCTACAACCTAGAGTAACTACATTGATTTTATTCTTTTTAAGTGATTTTGTGCGCATACCTTTTCAAATGGATGCAAAAATACAACAAGGCTTGCAATTGGTCGATTTTAATGCATATTTCTTTGTCTTTTACGTTAAACCTTTAAGAAACAATATAGTCAAAGCAAAAAACCCAAATCATGCAAAAGCTATTATCACTTTTTTTAATCTTCACCCTACTGTGCTACTCATGCTCATCAGATACTGAAGACAATACGGCCCCTAAGGAAGAACAAACCCAAACCACCAACTTATATTTTCCACCTACGCAATCTTTAACTTGGGAAACCACCTCAATTACAGAACTCGGATGGAACAGTGCTGCAGAACAAGTATTGCGCGACTTTTTGGATGAAAACGACACCAAAGCTTTTATTATTTTAAAGGATGGAAAAATGGTAGCGGAATGGTATTTTGACGACCATACACAAAATACAAGCTGGTATTGGGCCTCCGCTGGTAAAACACTTACTGCCTTTACTGTTGGCCTGGCACAAGAAAATGGTTTTTTAAGTCTAAACGATAAGACCTCTGAATACCTTGAAGAAGGATGGACTTCTTTAGATACAGAGAAAGAAAGTCTTATCACCGTTCGGCACCAATTAACAATGACCTCAGGACTTGATGATACCCAGGGTGATTGTAAAGAACCTACTTGCCTCACTTATTTAGCAGACGCCGGTAGCAGATGGGCATACCATAATGCGCCCTATACCCTACTTCAAAATGTTGTCGCCAATGCTACTGAAACAGACTGGTCTGACTATTTTAATGAAAACTTAAGAGATAAAATTGGAATGGATGGTTTTTGGTTTTCAACCAACGACTTAAACAATGTTTATTTTAGTACTGCCCGAAGTATGGCGCGTTTTGGTCTATTAAACTTAAATAATGGTATCTGGAACGGAGAAACTATTTTAGGAGAAACGGATTATCTGAATGGCATGAAAAACACCTCACAGAATATCAATCCATCTTATGGGTACTTATGGTGGTTGAACGGAAAAGATGGGTATCGCTTGCCGCAAACCCAGGTTCCCTTCAATGGTGCCATGATTCCGAATGCCCCTATGGATACCTATTCCGGTTTAGGCAAAAACGACCAAAAATTATATGTTGTACCCAGCCAAGGTTTGGTCGTGGTACGTTTGGGCAACGATGCAGGCGAAGGGCTATTGGCTGCTTCTAGTTTTGATAATGCACTTTGGGAAAAACTGACCGAATTTATGAACTAAGCTACTCTTTAATTAGGTTTTGCCATATTTTGATGTTCTTTTCGTTCATGCGAACAAATTCATCTTTCTCTAATTCAGAGGCAATTTTTAATGATTTTTCAGCAGAAGAAATGGCAGACTTAAAATCCCCTAACTCCGCTTCAACCAAACTTTTTACACGATGGAAGTAATAGGTGTCACCACCTATTTCCAGTGCCAAATCTAAATACCCTAAAGCCCTTTTAAAATCGCTACCCTGCTCTTGCAGATAACGTGCAGCTTCATAATAGGTTTGTGCCGTTGGATTTTGCTCAATTTGCTTGGCTATTTCCAATTCCATTTGTTCATGGGTATCCACGGCTATAGGGATAGACACTTTTGTGCTTTCCCAAATTAAATTGAGATTAACGGAATTATGTGTAATGGAATCAAAAGTTATTAAAAGGTTTTCTTGATGGTAAGAAATTTTTTGGGGTTTTACTTTAACCCGAAACAAATCTTCGCTAAGATCATAATTTTTACGCCCATCACCCCAATGCGTAGTATTGGTATGAAAAGCAATTTGCCATTCCCGTTCTTCAGGAAAAGCATATAGGGCATAAGTTCCTTTTGGCACTATATTCCCGCGAACGTTCATATCCGTATCAATTGTAATTTTTGTACTTGCATTCGCACCAACACGCCAAATACGACCATAAGGTACTAAGCCATCCATTACTTTTCTACCTTTTGCCGCTGGTCTTGAGTACTGAATAGAAATTTTAGACAGACCGATCTCTTGTTCTACTTCTGAAAACGGACTTGCTTTTGGATGGGTAATTTGGGAAAACAAATTAAAACCTGTTATCAAAAACACAAATGATACTAAAAAGAGTCTCAACAATACGTTTTTACGAACATGGCTTTTTCTTGTTAAAAGCATTACTATTTACAATTTAAAAAACGAGTCGACGAACTCGTACTTATTAAAAACTTGCAAGTCGTCAATACCTTCGCCTACCCCAATATACTTTACAGGTATTTGAAATTGGTCTGATATACCAATGACTACGCCACCCTTTGCAGTACCATCTAACTTCGTTACGGCTAAAGAAGTCACCTCAGTAGCCTTAGTAAACTGCTTTGCTTGTTCAAAAGCATTTTGACCTGTAGAGCCATCTAAAACCAACATGACCTCATGTGGGGCATCTGGCACTACTTTTTGCATAACCCGCTTTACTTTGGCAAGTTCATTCATCAGGTTTACTTTATTATGCAAGCGCCCAGCAGTATCAATCAAAACTACATCAGCATTATCAGCCACAGCAGAATTTAAGGTATCAAAAGCAACAGAGGCCGGGTCGCTCCCCATCTTTTGTTTGATTATAGGTACCTCCACCCGATCGGCCCATACTTCCAATTGGTCAATCGCCGCTGCACGGAAGGTATCGCCAGCACCTAAAACTACTTTTAAACCTTGATTTTTAAATTGTTTTGCGAGTTTGCCAATCGTTGTAGTCTTTCCCACCCCATTGACCCCTACGACCATAATTACGTAGGGTCTTTTATCTGTAGGAATTGAAAACTCCTTTTCCTCACCCACATTAGTCTCGGAGAGCAGACCGGCAATTTCTTCACGAAGAATCTTATTTAGTTCATCAGTTCCTAAATACTTATCTTTTGACACCCTAGCTTCTATGCGGTCAATGATTTTTAAAGTAGTCTCTACCCCAACATCAGAAGTCACAAGCACCTCTTCCAAATTATCTAAAACCTCATCATCAACTTTAGATTTGCCCGCTACGGCCTTACTAAGTTTCCCGAAAAAGCTACTTTTTGTCTTTTCAAGACCTTTATCTAAAGTTTCCTTTTTGTCTTTTGAAAATATATTTTTAAACAGACTCATATGCGTTCAAGGTTGAAAATCAAAGATAATAAAGTAGTGGGAGTTTTATTAAAATAAAAAAGCCGTCCCGATTACTATCGGGACGGCTCAACATATATGTTCTTGTAAAAGATTATTTCTTTGACAACCAATCGTTCACCAACTCTGGACCCATTACAGATTCGACGAATGTGTATGCACCAGTCTTTGGAGACTTTACCATTTTAATGGCTTTTGTCAATCGTTTTGAACTACCCTGTAGTGTTGCTACTGTCTTCTTTGCCATGGTGTGTACTTATTTAATTTCTTTATGTAAAGTCATACGTTTCAAGATAGCGTTGAACTTTTTAATTTCCAATCTATCGGGCGTATTCTTTTTATTTTTTGTAGTGATATATCTTGATGTACCTGGCATACCTGATTCTTTATGCTCCGTACATTCTAATATAACTTGGACTCTGTTGCCTTTCTTTGCCATTTTCTAATACTTTTACTTCACAAAACCTTTAGCTCTTGCTTCTTTCAAAGTAGCAGAGATACCTTTCTTGTTTATAATTTTGATTCCTTTAGAAGAAACATTTAGGGTAACCCACTTGTCTTCTTCTGGGATGTAGAATTTCTTTTTAGAAATATTAACATCAAATCTTCTCTTTGTTTTATTGATAGAGAAAGAAACGTTGTTACCAAACATCACTTTTTTACCTGTAACTTCACAAACTTTAGACATCTCTCTTAATTTTGAGTGATTTTATTGAGGCTGCAAATTTAGTTATTTCTATCACACCCGCAAAAATTAAGTCTCAAAATTTCATAATTTCTTTTTGCAATAATTCGAAAGCCTTATTTACTGATTTTTGAACGATACGTTCACGGTGATTTCCCATGGTAAACTTTTGGGCAAAAGTATGTTCTGGGGTGCTAATAGCAATAAAGACCGTACCTACTGGCTCATCTGAATCACCCTTGGTCGGACCCGCATTACCTGTTGTTGCAATAGCAAAATCCGAAGCAATTATTTGTTTTGCATTTTTCGCCATAGCTACAGCCACTTGCTCACTCACAACCGAATACTCTTCAACCAATGCTTTATCAACACCAAGTAAATTGATTTTAGTTTCGGTACTATAACTTACAATGCTACCTTTAAAATAAGAAGACGCTCCAGGAATTGAAG
>CAYGUO010000013.1:0-30095 GCA_964353095.1 uncultured Flavobacteriaceae bacterium
GAAAGGACGGAGTTGCCGCTGTAGGTCTTCTAAACTCTGCTTGATGAAATTGATGTGTTTTTCACTGTAGTGGTCGTCATTCGTCCAAAGGGGTTCAAAACTGAACAACAGCAGAATTTTCTGTTGGCTTTTAATGGCGCGCAACAAAGGTTCATGGTCTAAAAGTCGTAAATCTCTCTTAAACCAAACTACTACCATTAGGCTACTGCTTCTTTATAAACTTTTAAACAGCGTTCACGGGCCATTTTATGGTCTACCATTTTAGGAGGATAGGTCAGTTCTTGTAAATCAGGCACCCAAGTAGTAATGTATTTTTTTTGTTTGTCAAACTTATCTACCTGCGTCATGGGATTGAATATTCTAAAGTAGGGCGCTGCATCAACACCGCTACCTGCGGCCCATTGCCAGTTGCCCACATTGGCACTCATGTCATAGTCCAACAGTTTTTCAGCAAAATAGGCTTCTCCCCAGCGCCAATCAATCAATAAATGCTTGCATAAAAAACTCGCCACGAGCATACGTACCCTATTATGCATAAAGCCTGTAGTATTAAGTTCGCGCATACCGGCATCTACAAGGGCATATCCGGTTTGCCCATTTTTCCATTTTTCAAATTCTGCCTCGTTATTGCGCCATTCGATACGGTCATACTTGGGCCGAAAAGATTTTTCTGCCGTATGCGGAAAATGCCATAAAATCTGCATAAAGAACTCTCGCCATATTAATTCACTCCAAAAGACTTCATTTTCTTCGTCAATTGCTTTTTGCATCATTTTTCGAACGGATACGGTTCCAAATCGTAAATGCGGTCCAAGACGGGAAGTACCATTTTCTTTACCAGGAAAGTTTCGGGTTTCCTCGTAGTGCTGTATCAGGTCTTTGGTAACGTTATAATTGGGTACTTTGATAGCGGAGTTTTGAAACCCCATATCTTTTAAAGAAAGCCGTGGTAAGGTCAGGTTTTGAACAAAACCACCGAAATCTATTTGATAATCCACTAGATGCACCGATGGATTAAAGCTTTCTTTCCATTTATTTTTAAAGGGAGTGTAAACGACATAAGGTTTACCATCCCCTTTTACAATATCGTTTTTTTCAAAAATAACTTGATCCTTGTAGGTTTGAAATCCGATATGATGTTCTTCCAAAAGCACCTCGATTTTGGCATCCCTTTTTAAGGCATAGGGTTCATAATCATGGTTGGTGAATACCTGCTTGACCTCAAAGTCAGAAATTAACTTTTTGAAAACTTCTAAAGGTTTTCCATGGTACAGCCCAATACCACTATAACCTGCAGCGTGGAGTTTGCTATTCATTTGGCTTAAGCAGTCGTGCAAAAAGGTTACCCTGGCGTCGGTTTTGGGCAGTTTTTCCAGTATTTGTTTATCAAATATAAAAATGGGGAGTACTGGTAAATCACTTTTTAAGGCATGGTATAAGCCCACGTTATCTTTTAAACGCAAATCTCTACGAAACCAAAAAATATTAATATTCTTTTGCATTATGATACATTCAAAGTGGACATGCCTCCATCAACACCCATTATCTGTCCGGTGACCCATGTGCTTTTATCACTTAATAAAAATACTGCTAGGTTAGCAATATCTTCCGCATTACCGACTCTTTTAAGTGGGTGGCGAACCGACATCATTTCCCGTTTTTTGTCATTGTTCAATAGGCGTCCGGCTAGGGGAGTATCTACCAAGGATGGTGCAATGCAGTTTACGCGTATTTTAGGGGCATACTCTGCAGCCAATGATTTTGCAAAACCTTCAATTGCTCCTTTTGCCGCAGCTACACTAGTATGAAAGGGCATGCCCGTGCTTACCGCAACAGTACTGAAGAAGACCATACTCGAACCTTCTACCATTCTTGGCATAATGGTCTTTACCACATTCACCAACGAGAAAAAATTGAGTTCCATTTCTTGCTTAAACACCTCTAAAGAAAGCATTTTAAGCGGTTTTAAATTGATGCTTCCTGGGCAGTAGGCAAATCCATGAATTTCGTCCGGTAGTTCAGATTCATCCAAAGTGTCCGTTGTGGCGTCAAATGATATGTAGTTGACATCTAGATTATGCAGCTCATCGTTCGTTCTAGAGGCAATGTACACCGTATGATCGCTGTGTAAGGCTTTCGCCATTTCAAAGCCTATGCCATGTGAACCCCCTATCAAAAGTATATTTTTACTCATATTTAAATTGATTTCATTTCTAAACTATTTGTATATCCGTCTATTTTTCCAAATAGCTCGTGCAATCGCGCTTCCCTGAACGCGAAAATATTTTTCAGTTGTTTTTTTACGATAATAGGATGGGCAATTTGCCCCAAAATTCCCAAAGGAATCTTATAATCAATAATGTCTTCCATTTCTACACCACCATCAATTTCGTTGATAAAATGTTTATGGTGCCATAGCGCATAAGGGCCAAAAAGCTGTACGTCAACAAAATATTCCTCTTCTTTTACATGAGTGATTTCAGACACCCATTTGGTCGTAAATCCAGGAAACGGACTTACCTTATATTGAATGACTTGCCCTTGATGCATTGGTCGCTCAACACCTGCCAGAATGTTAAATCCCATGTGTTCTGGAGTAATAACTTTAAGGTTTTTAGGGTCGGATAAAAAATTCCAAGCCTCTTGTTTTGATATGGGTAAGGCCTGTTTTGCCCTGAGTTGGTATAGTTGCATACAAAGATTTTGTCAAAGATAACCGCATTATTGTTTAATAAAAAAAATAAATAGTTAAACAATATTTAAGAAACTTCCGGATTATGGATTTACATCGGTTATTTGATTTAGTTATCCTTAAAATATCGCTTAGTGCCAATGGTTTACTAATTTTAATGCTAAATATATTTTTTTGAAGAAGCTGTATTACGTCTTTAGTTTCCTGTTTAGTTTTTCGATGTCAGCGCAATCTGATATTGCTGCGATTGGGCAGTTACCTGAATTGGTCAAGGAAACCTCAGGATTGCTATTTTACAACGGAAAGATTATTACACATAACGACTCTGGTAATGCTCCCGAATTATATGAGATAGATCCTACGGAATTGAATATTACGAGAACAGTGACAGTCAATGATGTGGTGAATACCGATTGGGAAGATATCACCCAAGATGAGAACTACATCTATATTGGAAATTTTGGTAATAATAATGGAGATCGACAAGATTTACATATTTTAAAAATTTCAAAATCAGATTATGATAACAGGGATTCGGTAACTGCCGAACGAATTGATTTTCTTTATGAAGACCAAGTCAGTTTTGATACGATGGAGAACAGCGATTTTGATGCTGAAGCCTTCTTCGTTCTAGGTGACGACCTTATCATTTTGACAAAACAATGGCAGTCTCAAGGTACCGTAGCGTATCGCGTTCCTAAACTTCCGGGTGCTTTTTTGGCCGAACGCTTAGATACTTATCAAGTAGACGGTTTGGTTACGGGAGCAACCTATAATAGTGCAACCAATGAATTGTTTTTGGTAGGGTATAATCAATTTTTATTTCCCTTTTTCGTTGCTATTGCCAATATACAAACAGAGGCTATTTTTTTAGGTGAAAAAGTAAAAACTAATTTATCTATCGGAGCGGCACAAATAGAAGCCATTACACTTTTTGGTAATAATCAGTTTTATGTGAGTTCAGAAGAATTTATAAATCCGCCTTTGGTCACCTCCTTTTCAAGGCTTTTCAGTTTTTCTTTAGATAGTGAAGAAGAAGAAAACCCTATTGACCCTATACCCATATCTACGAATGAAGTGTTGGTAGTATTTAAGACCTATGGAGCGCAAACATTAAGCTATAGTTTAAATACCGATAGGATAGTTGTTGCCATGGGTGTTTTTGACGCAACCGGTAAACTCATTAAATATGTGCCACTAGAACGTATTAGAACAGCTCCAATTGATATCTCTTCTTTAAACCAATCACTGTACTATTTGACCTTCTTTTTGGTAGACGGCGAACTTTCGGCTCCCTTTTTTAAAGACTAGTTGTTTCTTTAAGTATTCGTTAACATTTGAAACCTTGCTTTATAAGTAGTTTTGCCGACAGATTAATTTCTTTAAACACACTTTAAAAATGAAAAAATTAGTATTATTTACAGCAGCTGTATTACTTGGCCTTACATTGGGCGCACAAATACAGACACCACAGCCTAGCACTTCTGCAAAGATGTGGCAAACAGTAGGTTTAACAGAGGTTACCGTTGATTATTCAAGACCAGCTATGCGTGGTAGAACAATTTTTGGTGATTTAGTACCTTTTGACAAATTATGGAGAACTGGCGCGAATGCGTACACAAAAATCAGTTTTAATAAAGATGTAACCATTGCGGGTAACGCAGTAAAAGCAGGAACGTATTCTATTTTTACCAAACCTGGAAAAACAAACTGGGAAGTTTTCTTTTACACCGATACCCAAGGTGGCGGAGTGCCAAAGGAATGGGATGAAAGTAAAATCGTTGCGCAAACCACCGTACCCGTAATGGGAATGGAAATGCCAGTAGAGACTTTTACCATTACTATTGATGATGTTACCAGCAGTGGTGCAAATCTTGGTATTCTTTGGGAAAATACTTATGTAGCGGTTCCTTTTACGGTAGCTACCGATGCTGAAGTGGTTAAAAGTATCGAAAAGGTAATGGCTGGCCCATCTGCTGCAGATTACTATGCTGCTGCAACCTATTTCTCTAGTGAGAATAAAGACATCAACAAAGCTAAGGAATGGATGGATAAAGCGATGAGTATGACTGAAAAGCCAGCGTACTGGCAATTGAGACAACAGTCGCTTATTTTAGCCAAAGCTGGTGACAAAAAAGGAGCTATTGCAACGGCCAAAAAATCGTTGGCAGGCGCACAAGAAGCCGGTAATATGGATTACGTGAAAATGAATACCGATTCTTTGAAAGAGTGGGGCGCTAAATAAGCCAAACTTAATCCTCAAATACAACCCCGACCGAAAGGTTGGGGTTTTTGTTTTCTAGCAAATTACAATCTAAAACTTTCCAAGGCTTTTCATTGACTACCGTTATTTTAGCATAGCTGTTCCCCATAGTCTTTTGCTCAAAAACCACCAATTTAAGATAACAGCCACTTGTCTCATATACTAAAGCGGCAGCCTCTCTTGACCTGGAAACAATGTGCCCGGCTTTGTTGAAAGATGATGCCCAGCGCGCACTGGTAATCACGATATCCGTTATTTGAAACTCTTCTTGATGTGCATTAAGAACCTTCATAAACTCCAGGGCTACTTCTGGTTCGTTAACAGCTGCCCTTGGCACTTCTTTGATGGTTTCATAAGTGATTGCCTTGGCAACTTCGGGTGTTTTTGGGTTTTCTTCTTGCGCCAAGCGGCAAGACATCACCAATACCAAAAAACAGAGGGTCATTATTTTAGCCATATCAGTATTTTTGGCTAAGGTACTTGTGGTATGATGGCTAGAAATCCCTGAAAACCGTGCTTTTCTTCATTTTATGCAACGGATATCAAAGTTTATACATCAATAGGAGGGTTTCTTAAAGTTCTATCAAGGCCTTCTAAAAGGAAAGCCAGTAAAATGACCAAGCCACAACCAAAGGCGTTTAGCCATAAGTAGGACATCCAGTCTTGGTACCAGCCTATGATAACGATAACCTGGGTAACAATCGCAGCAATAAAAACGGCATTTCCTTTTATGAACTTAAAGAAGAACGCAATTAGAAAAATACCCAAAACGTTTCCATAAAAAATAGACCCAATAATATTTACAAGCTGTATTAAATTGTCAAAAAGGTTAGCAACACAAGCAATTAGAATGGCGATAATCCCCCATAAAAGGGTGAACCATTTTGTAGCGGCTAAATAGTGTTTTGAAGTAAAGGCACCTTTTTTGTTACGTTTATATAGATCTAAAGCGGTTATGGTACCAAGTGCATTCAATTCTGACGCGGTAGAGGACATTGCTGCGGATAAGATTACGGCAAGCAGCAAACCTATGAGGCCCCTAGGTAAATTGTTTAAGATAAAATGTATAAACACATAGTCTTTGTCGTTTGTTTCAACGATGTCATTAGCTTCCCGTATTAGGGTTTTGGCAGCATCTCTATTAACGCGTTCTTCTTGGTTGATGGCTACTACATTAAGTTTTGCCTGTTCAATGGCATTGTAATCTTTAAGTTTGAGGGCCGCTGAATAGTCATTTTGAGCCATTCGCTTTTGTTGTTCCAATGCTTCATGCCCTTCTTCCAATAATCTATAATCTGTGGCATACTCTGAATCCATGACAGCTTCTGTCGCGGCAGGGTTAAAATTTAAAGGAGAAGAATTATACTGATAAAAAACAAAGACCATGACCCCAACCAATAGGATAAAGAATTGCATCGGTATTTTAAGAATGCCATTAAAAATAAGCCCTAATTGACTCTCACGAACTGACTTGCCTGAAAGATAGCGTTGTACTTGGCTTTGGTCAGTACCAAAGTAGGCCAGTGCTAAAAAGAAACCACCGGTTATGCCACTCCAAAAGGTATACCTGTTTTTGGTGTCCAGTTCAAAATTTAAAATATTTAATTTATCGTTTGCCCCTGCAATTTTAAGTGCTTCCCCAAAGGTAATATCTGACGGGAGGCTCCCGAGAATAAAGAAAAAGGCAAAGAACATGCCTATCATGATAATAAACATTTGCTGCTTTTGGGTAACACTAACCGCTTTTGTGCCACCAGATACGGTATAGGCAATGACCAGTGTGCCTATGATAATATTCAAAGTCCTCAAATCCCATCCTAAAACTGCAGATAGAATAATTGAAGGTGCAAAAATGGTAATTCCCGCTGCAAGGCCTCGTTGTATTAAAAACAGAATGGCAGTAAGTGTTCTTGTTTTTAGGTCGAATCGTTTTTCTAACAATTCATACGCGGTATAGACTTTTAGTTTATGGTAAATCGGAATAAAAACAGCGCAAATAACAATCATTGCCAAAGGCAAACCAAAGTAGAACTGTACAAAACCCATTCCATCGTGAAAGGCTTGACCTGGTGTGGATAAAAAAGTGATGGCACTTGCTTGGGTTGCCATAACGGAAAGGCCTATCGTCCACCATTTGGCATCATTTCCACCTCTAACATAGTCTTCTACGTTTTTACTTCCTTTGGTTTTCCAGACACCAAAACCAACAATAAAAAAAAGTGTGCCACTTAAAATAATCCAATCGAGTAGGGCCATTAACTATATGTTAGCTTTCATGATGTAAAGAAAAAGGAGAATATAGAGTGTATTCAAGATGAGCACCACGGAATACTCCTTTTTCCAAATGAATGTATTGCTTACGTTATCCTTTGATTTTATCTTCATTCTTGATTTTATCTTTCCCTAAAGATAGCATATTTGCAAAAAGCTTGTAAGCGCCAGGTACCCCAGCGGGAAGTTCTCTAAAAAAACTTAAGCCTGTATAGATGTAATACCCATCGCCGTGGGGTGCTACCAAAAGGCTGCCGTTCTTTTCAGTTTCTCCTTTATCGTTCATGGATAGGATTGGGGTAAACTCTTCGCTCCATTCGTTAGGAAAATATAAACCTCTTTCTTGTACCCATCCGTCAAAATCTTTTTGGGCTATTTTATTTGGAAAATTGACCAAAGGGTGATTTTTCGCCAATACCTTAACAGGAGCGTTTTCATCCGTCACACGATCTCTAGAAACGGTCAAAGGGTAAGGAGCAATATTATCAAATTGATTGCCCCATCGACCGGCGGTGTTGTATTGTACAATAAGGTTACCCCCATTTTCTACGTAATCTAAAAGATAGGTTTGTTTGAATTTTAGTTCTTCCACAACATTGTAAGCACGAATACCCACAACAATTCCGTCATATTTGGAGAGGCTACCCTTTTCAATCTCGGAAACATTTATCGGATAGACCTTGTATCCTATTTGTTCTAAACTTTCTGGTACTTTGTCACCAGCACCAACGATATAGCCAATGTTTTGACCATTTTTTTCAATATTCAAACGTACTACTTTAGCTTCCGCAGGCAGTAAAATAGATTGTTTAGGTACATGATCGTAACTGATTTCCACTAATGCTTTATGATACTTTTGATTTCCTACGGATATCTGAGGTGTAATGTATCCTTCACTTTCATTAGCTGGAGGTTTCACCTCAAAGTATACCGTAAGTACTTCCCCTTTTTGTGCGAGGTTAAAATTTATAGCGGCAGGATGTACTTCCCATCCTTCAGGATAATTCAGTTTAGCTAAGCCAACAACGTCATTTTTACCTGCTCTGATAGCAAGTGCGACCTGTTTAGGGGCTGCATCTGCAAAAATCAACACATCATCAACAAAGCTTGCCGTAACTTCTGGTAATACTACGAAAGGTTCGTGAATTTCACCTTTATCAGGTTTGGAATAGCGATAAATTAGTGGTTTTTCAAAACGTATGGTGGTTCCGTTAAAGTCTAGCTCAAAAGTGGTGTTGAATGCGGCTGGTGTTTCCGGTTTTCCTATGAGTGAGGTATCATCAACGCGATACATTCCTAAACTTCCTTTCTCATTCAACCAATAAGGACTAGTATTGGCGTGTGCCGAAGGAATCGAAAATTCTAGTTCAATATTCTCTTTTGAATTGTTTAGTAATGCAAGCTCTGGACTTACCTTAGAATCCAAGCCATTAATACCAATTGTTTTTAGGGTAATAGGAGAAGAACTTCTATTCAGTACTTCAAAATTAATTTTTACTTTTTCACCGGGTGAAGATGATGAACTTGACGCATTTGCTTCAAGATATACTCCAGAACAGGCTAGAATCAGGTCTTTTAGGTTTTCGATTTTTAATCGTTTCCAATGTTCGTCGTCAACTTGTTGGAGTAAGGTCAGTGCTTCAATTAGCTTTGGTACATGAATAGCGGGATTAGTGAAGTCAAAGTTATTTTCAATACCATAAAGAATTTTTCCAATCGCTTCACCACCCTTTATCCTTGACCAGGTAGTATTTATACCTTCAAAAATATTGGTTTTATCCGTTGGCAAGTCGCCTTTTAGCAGCTCAATGTATTCTGGCTGTGAACCTCGGGTAGCAACGCGTCCAAAACCTTGACAAAGGTGCTGACTACTGGCTAAAGAGGCAATTTCATTGTTTGATACCCCAAGACTTGGATAATACGTACCAACATCAAATTGTAAAAGCTTTGATTTGTCCGCTTTTTCAAATTTTTCTTGGCTTCCATAAAACCACCATGAGGTATTGAAGAACAAGCGTTGTGGTTTCCATAGGGCTACATTGGTCAATTGGTCAGGGTAAGCATTTGGATCATTTGCCATATCAAATGCTTCTACACTTAGCATTGCGGATGCCGTGTGGTGGCCATGGGTGCTTCCTGGGCTTCTATGGTCAAAACGATTGATAATGACGTCGGGTTTTAAATTTCGAATCGTCCAGATAACATCACCGAGAACTTGTTCTTTTTCCCAAATTTCCAAAGTTTCATCCGGATGTTTTGAATATCCAAAATCATTGGCGCGAGTAAAACGTTGTTCCCCACCATCAATTCTTCTAGCGGCTAAAAGCTCTTGGGTTCGCAACACCCCTAAAAGTTCCCTTAGTTCAGGACCAATTAAATTTTGCCCACCATCACCTCTGGTTAAAGAAAGATAAGCCGTTCTTGCCTTTACCTTATTGGATAAATAAGAAATTAAGCGTGTGTTTTCATCATCTGGGTGGGCTGCTACGTATAGCGCGGTCCCTAGAAAATTAAGTTTTTGTAGTTCGTGGTATATGTTGGTTGAAGTAAGTTGTTTTGGTGCCTGCGCATTCAAAACAGCGCAAAATAAGGTTAAGAAAAAACTTAAAGCCTTTAGTCTTTGCATAGTTGGTATTTTTAGTTAAACTCAAATATAAAAAGATAAGGGGCCACAGCGTGTTATTTAGAACTTCTTTAACATGCTAAAAATGGGACTCTAAATCCTCTATGGTAGCCACTTCCTTTTGTATGAGTACGATACCTTTTTGTAATAAAAGATTGTTAGGATAAGTCAATATTTCACCATTTTCCCTTTTAAGATTTATATTAAAGGCTTGGATGTCAATTATAATTGCTTCCTCCGGAAAGTCTTTATCTAAAATTCGGATTCTATCGCCAATCTTAAAGGGGAAATAAAAGAATAAAATAATGCCAGCTGTAATGTTGCTTAAAATGGACCATGTGGCGAAAAGTGCCACGCCAATAACGGCAAAAATAGACGATAGAATTAATCCAAGTTCTTTAAAATCAACTCCCCAAATAAATATTAGGGCAATCCCTAATATGGCGAACAACGCGTAGGTAATGTACCTGCCTACCAGCACCGTTCGTAACTGATTAATGTCACTGATACGACCAACACGCCTTATGGTTTTTACCGCTAAAAAACGGATAATTATAAATAGAACAAAGCTGATTGCAGTGCCGGTAAGCTCATTCTGAAAATCGGTTAGAAAAGAATCCATAGTATTATATGCCTAAGCTATCGCGAAGAAAACCAAATTTATTTGAGTTTTGACTCCAGTAAGGGGTTTTTATACTTTTTATTTTTGTTCCTTTTGAAGTTAATGTTTTTGCATTGGCACCATATCCACTTCTAGATTCTTCCGACCAACTTTCTATAGTATGCGGAAAAGCTTCCGTAAAATGGATGATTAATTTGCGCCCTTCTGCCCCATAGTCAATGCTATAATTGCTTATTCCGTCAATAGTTTTGATGCTCGCGGTTGCCTTCATTGCTTGAACAGGACTATGCCTAACCCTAAAAAATTCCAATGAGGGAATAATGCTGATTTCGCCTATGGGAAGGTCTTTTGGATTCAACCGAATCTTATTCCAAATTTCATTTTCTAAGATGGCTTTTTTAACCTCCGTATTTTGGTCAGCTTCCCCTTCAAAATAAGAATGTGAGGTAAATTCAAAGTTTTCGCGATTGTTTAATTGTGAATACACATGTCCGCACCATTCTTGAATCGATAAACTGGTTTTGATGGCATGCTGGTTATCGTAAACAGGATAAAAAGTACTGCTCATAATAGAGTAGGGGTAAATACCCGTTAAATAATTTTTAGTTGCGTTTAGTTTCAGAACAGGGATATTGGTAGCATTACTTCGGTCCGCTTTTACTTGGGCATCTGGTAAAAACGGTTCTGTCACGTAGATTAAAACGGCCTCACCCTCGCGCAATTCGCCATAACGTGCTTGCTCTAATTTGTAGGAAGTGATTTCTGCATCACCAGCATACCAATATCCTTTAAATTCCTTAGATAAGGGCTTCTTAGGTGTTTTTATAGCTTCTTTTTTAACTGTTTCTTGGTTCAAGGCCAATGCTGGCTTTTCTGTAGTTGACTTTTCATTACAGTTATTAAAAACACAAATCACAGCTGCTAACACGACAACTGCTACTTCAAAACGAATCCATTTTTTCATTTGTTGCTATTTTTTTCGAACCAAAAAATGCGACTACTCCAATTACGGACAGGTATCTTGGTACAGGCTATCGCAGAAATAATCGCGATGGTTCATTATACAAACGCTAAATCTTAAGCAAAAATAATTAAGATTGCTTAGTCAACCATAGCCATTAACGTTTTGTACACTAAATGGGTTGGGAGCCCAACAACATTATTATAAGATCCTTCAATAGCTTCAATGGCCACAGCACCTAACCACTCTTGAATTCCGTATGCGCCAGCTTTGTCAAAAGGAGCGCAACTATGGATATAGAAACGTATTTCGGCCTCCGTAAGGTGGGCAAACTTTACTTTAGTGCCTGCATGAACGATTTTTTGCATTGTATTGGTCGTAAAACAAACAGAGGTAATCACCTCATGCCAACCTCCGGACAATTTCTTTAACATGGCTGCAGCTGCTAAAGGATTATCAGCTTTAGCCAGTGATTCTTCATTATGCCAAACTACGGTATCTGACGTAATCAATATTTCATTCTTTTTTAAAGCGCCTTGGAAAACTGAAGCCTTTAGCTGAGCCAAGTAATCTGCTATTGCTGCCCCTTTTAAATCTGATGGGTAGACTTCTTCAACAGCTTTTAAACGAATTTCAAAGTCAATACCAAGGTCTATAAAGAATTGTTTTCTCCTTGGCGAGCCTGAGGCTAAAATTATTTTATGGTTTTTAAGTTTTTGGCGTAAAGGATTCTCAGTCATTTTTTACACTAAAATTTGAATTCCAGTCTCCTCTAACTTTTAACACTTGCTCGATAATATCCCTAACACAACCTTCACCACCATTTTTATGTGAAACATAGTCGCTTATCACTTTAACCTCAGCAACTGCATTTTGTGGACAAGTAGCAAGCTGAACCATTTTCATGGGAGGTATGTCAGGTAAATCATCACCCATATAGACCACGTTTTCCGGCTTAATATTATAAACGTCCAAATACTCTTCAAGCGGGTCTGTTTTATGGTGGGCACCGAGATAAATATCAGTTACCCCTAATCCTTTAAGTCGGTTACGAACGCCTTCATTGGTACCACCAGATATAATGCACACGTTATATCCTTTTTGTAAAGCCGTTTTAAGGGCGTATCCGTCTTTCACGTTCATTTTTCGCAGCATTTCACCTGTGCTTGTAATCAATACGGAACCATCAGTAAAAACACCATCTACATCAAAAATAAAGGTGGTGATTTGGTTCAGGTATTCTTTATAGTTCTTTTTCATAAGTGTTTTTAATGGACTCGCTCAGGAGTTGGTATAGTTTTTTATCTAATGGATGTTTTAATTCGTCCAAATGCCGTTGCATGGTATTCGTGTCATTTCTTCGTGCAGGGCCAGTTTGCGCTGCTTTAGGGGCCAAATCATGAAGTTTATCTACCGTTTCTTGAATCAATGGCTTTAGCAACTCAAATGATAAGCCTTCTTGCTGGCAAATTTCGGCACCTTTTTGAAACAAATGATTGGTGAAATTGTTGACAAATACAGCCGCCAAGTGTAATTTTCGTCTTTGATCAGAGTTTATGGCATGTACATTATTTGAGATGGTAGAAGCTATCTCTTGCAATAACAATATATCAGTATTAGTTTCTGCTTCAACACAAATTGGAATATTCTTAAAATCAATCCCTTGATTTTTAGTGAAACTTTGTAGAGGGTAAAAAACCCCTTTTCTAGCTGTAATAAGATTTTTTAAAGAGACGGCGCCTGATGTATGGCATACCAATCCTTTCTTGTTTTTGACTAAGCCTGAAACTTCAATAATCGCATCATCATTTACGGCCAAAAGATATACGGTTGCGTCTTGTATTTGCGAAGGATTGGTAGTAACGCTGCATTTTTTATTGAAATGGGCCAAAGATGCTTCGGTTCTGCCATAAACCTGTGTGATGGTTACGGAGTTCACTTTAGAGAAGGCATCAAATAAATGATGGGCCACATTACCTGAACCTAAAAGTACAATTGAATGCATATTCAAAAGTACAAACTTGAAATGGTTGTTATTTAAAAAATAATTAACAATTCTGTTGAACTTATTCTTAGGGTATTAAGTATTCAAAATCCTTTAAAAGGCAGTATTTTTGCATGCGAAATAAGGTATGTATTATGCTAGAACTACTCAAGAAAACGCTCTTCTCTTCAAGACTAATGGCTGTTTTGTTTTTACTGTTTGCCGCAGCAATGGCCGCTGGCACCTTTATAGAAAGTTCATATAGCACTGAAACAGCAAGAATTTATATTTATAATGCCACATGGTTTGAAGTGATCATGGTATTTTTTGTAATCAATTTTTGTGGTAATATTTTCAGGTATAACCTCTTACAATGGAAAAAGTGGCCGGTATTGTTGCTACACCTTTCTTGGATATTGATAATTATAGGAGCTTTTGTCACCAGATACATCAGTTACGAGGGAATGATGCCGATAAGGGAGGGGGAATCTGAAAAAGTATTTTATTCTGATAAGACTTATTTAACCGCCTATGTGGATGGAGATATGAACGGGGGAATGATGCGAAAAACATTGCAACATCCCATTCTAGCAACTCCAGAGGGTAAGCGTAGTAATTTACCTTGGAAAAAAGATTTTAATGGGCAAGCCTTTCAAATTGATTATGTCGATTTTATCCACGGGGCAAAAGAGGGTTTAATTCCTGCGGAAAATGGTCAAAAATATTTAAAAATTGTTGAGGCCGGCGATGGACAGCGACATGAACATTATTTAGAAAGTGGTAAAGTCGCCAGTATCCATAACGTATTGTTTGCTTTGAATAAAGAAACATCAGGAGCCATTAATATTTTCTCAACCGATAGTGTTTATATGATAAAACCACCTTTTGAAGGTGATTTTATGAGGATGGCAGATCAGTTTCGTGGCCAGGTAACCAAGGATAGTTTGCAGCAGCTTCAACTGCGTTCCCTTTACAATATGGCCAATATGCAGTTTGTAATTCCGGATCCTGTAATACAAGGAAAATACGGAGTGGTTAAAGTACCTGAAAATGAAATCACTAAACAAACGCTTGACGCATTAGTGGTTGCAGTTTCGGTTAATGGCGAAAGGGTTGAAAAGAAATTATTGGGTAGTGCCGGTACTTCTGAGTTTTCAGAAAAATTCACAGTAGGCGGATTGGATTTTTCACTTGCCTATGGTTCAAAGGTTTATGAGCTTCCATTTAATGTAAAACTGAACGATTTTATAGCAGAAAAATACCCAGGAACGGAAAGTAGTTATAAATCGTTCATGAGCAAGATTACTGTTGAAGACGAAAAGCCTTTTGATTATGATATTTTCATGAATCATGTGTTAGACCATAAAGGGTATCGCTTTTTTCAATCAAGTTTTATGCCCGATGAAAAGGGAACCGTACTATCTGTTAACCATGACCAATGGGGTACTTGGATTACGTATATAGGTTATTTTTTACTGTACATAGGCTTGTTGGGAATTATGTTTTTTGGTAAAACAAGATTTAAAGAATTGGCAAAATCTTTGGATAAAGTAAAAGCCAAAAAAGCAAAACTTACCATAGCGACAATTTTGCTAAGCCTATCAGGGCTTACGGCACAAGAAAACCATCCTCATAATAATGCGCCAACACAGGCACAAATTGATTCGGTTCTTAAAGCCACTACTGTTTCAAAAGAACATGCGGATAAGTTTGGTGAACTCATTATTCAAGATGAAGGGGGGCGCATGAAACCAATTCATACGTTTTCATCAGAGGTATTGCGCAGAATGAGCGGTAAAAATGAATTCGCTGGAATGAATGCAGATCAGGTATTCTTATCGATGATGTTGAATCCGACATTATGGTATAATGTGGAGTTTATTGCTCTTGGTAAGCGTGAGAATGACAGTATTCGTGAGATTGTCGGGGTACCAAAAACCCAACAACTGGTAAAGGCAACGGACTTCTTTCATGCTGATGGAAAGTATAAGTTAGAGCCCTATATGAAAGAGGCTACTTCAACGAATAATCCTAATAATTTTCAAAAGGACTTTAAAAAAGTAAACGAACGGTTGAGTTTGTTGAATTTAGCATTAAGTGGTCGTATCGTAAAGATTTTCCCCTTGCTGAATGACGAAAACAATAAATGGATATCTGCTTTGGAATACCGCTCTGGGGAGTATCAAATACAAGATTCCTTGTATGGTAATTTTATGAACAACGGCTTGCCTTATTATTTAAATACCTTACAAGATGCCATCAAGACCGGGGATTATGCTACCCCTGATAAATTGCTAGCGGCTTTCCATCAAAACCAAATAAATCATGGAGCCGAGGTTTTGCCTTCCGAAAACAAGGTAAAAACTGAAATACTTTATAACAAGCTTGACATTTTCAACAGACTTTACCAGTATTACCTGCTAGTAGGTGCATTGCTGTTTTTAATTTTGATTTTCAAAATTTTTAAAGACAGGGAAATTTGGAAAGCTGCGGCTTTCCTTTTAAAAGGTACCATCATTTTATTTTTTATTTGGCATACAGCCGGCCTGGCCTTGCGTTGGTATATTTCTGGTCATGCGCCTTGGAGTGATGCTTACGAGAGTATTCTTTATGTTTCATGGGCAACCATGGGCATGGGCTTGGCGTTTGGCCGTAAAAGTGAATTGACCATAGCTGCCAGTGCCTTCGTGGCGGCGATGTTACTTTGGATTGCACATCAAAGTTGGGTAGACCCATCTATAGCCAACTTACAACCCGTTTTAGATAGTTATTGGCTCATGATACATGTTGCCGTAATCGTTGGTAGTTATGGCCCTTTAACAGTGGGTATGATTTTAGGTATTGTATCCCTCTTGTTAATTATCCTGACCACAAAAAAGAATAAAAAGCGAATGGAAATCAACTTAAAAGAGTTGACCATTATTAATGAACTTTCGTTAACGGTTGGCCTTATTATGTTGACCATTGGAAACTTTTTGGGCGGACAATGGGCAAATGAAAGTTGGGGTCGCTATTGGGGCTGGGACCCTAAAGAAACTTGGGCCTTAATATCAATTATGATTTACGCTTTTGTACTACACATGCGCTTAGTGCCAAGTATGCGTAGCAAATGGTTGTTCAATTTTGGAAGTGTAGTTGCTTTCGCCAGTATTATGATGACCTATTTTGGCGTGAATTTTTATTTAGTAGGCCTACATAGTTACGCTAGTGGTGATCAAGTAATCACCCCAAGCTTTGTTTGGTATTTGGTGTTGGGGGCGTTTATTTTAGGCGGGGTGAGCCTTTGGAGGTATAGGGTGAATTATAAATAATTATTGTTTCTTTAAAAAATGCCTCAAAGAGCTGTAATGTTATCCTTTTTTATGATAGATACACTTATCAACGAGCATTTTGTTCAGAAAACGGTTATTGTTTCTAAAAGGGGATAGCTTAGTTTTCCAACAACAACCGCATCAATTCTTCTGCTGCTACTTTTCCTTTTTCTTTTAAGAAAGGCCTAGGGGTATTATCTCCTAATTCAAAAACAACGGCAGGCATGCCATGGTTGACAAAAAAGTAGGTTCTAGAAACCATAGTAGGACTCAGTTCTATAGAGGCTTTTACATTCGTTTGTTTTTGGGGCAGTCTGTTGCTAATACTTTCAATCCAATCAAAAACAATTTTACCCTTATCACCTGTCGCTATAGTATCCAATGGATAGTATATATCATCCCAAGTAGAGTGAAAATCTGCTCCAAATACAAATTCATATCCCTCTTTATCTTTATTTCTTAGAAAATTGCGAACGCTTTTCGTTTCGGGTTGGTTGAAATTCTGCCAGTCCCTGTTCAAGTCAATACCACCCATGTTATGTCGCCAATGCCCGTTATCAACCCCGTCTGGATTCATTAGGGGAACCACAAAAACAGTATGTGTTTCCCTAAACTTTTTTGCTTGCTCCGTGTCTGATGAAAGGGTTTCAATAAAAGATTTCATGGCTAAAAATCCGGTGACTTCAGGCGGATGCTGTCTTGAAATAATCATAACAGCCTTTTTAGCATCTATATTAGCATTAATTTCCAATAGCTGCATGGGTTTTTTTTCAGTTGACTCCCCAATTTTATAATTGTTGATATAAGGTTTGGTGCTCAGGGAATCCATCCAAGTTTTAACTTGTGTTGAGGTATATAGTTCTTGCGCGGAAATCCAGGTTGGTTTTTCACCAATTGTGAGCTTTATTTCTGCAAACTCAGGAGCTGCCTTAATCCCAAAATCGCCATTTCCTTTATTTATCCCTTTAAAAGCACTACTGTCTATCGCTTTAAATGAGACACCATCTGTACTGATTTTAGGGTAGTACCTGCTGCGAGAATCTTGATAGGAGAGTTTTATGGTAATTTCTTTCTGATTTTCTGACCAAACTTTAAACGCATACCAAGGGCTAACGTTGATAGGAGTATTTTCAGCTGTAATCCAAATAGTGTAATGATTATTCCCGTCATCTGCGACTCCGTTTAACCTAGCACCGTCAAAGTCATTGGTAAAAAAAGTGGTACTATCATTAAATGCCCAAATACCTTTCCATTGCTTTTGAACAGGCTTATCGAATGTTGGAACAATAGGGCTTTTAGGTTGGCCTTGATACCCTGTTGCTTTTTCAGGGCTCTTACAGGCAGAAACTACGATAATTAATAGTACTAATGCTTTAACAGGTATTGGAGTAGCTAGGTTTTTTATACTGAAATAGTTAGACATGTTCGCGGTATAATTAGAGATAATATTACAACTTTTTAGCGTTACGCCATGCTCATTTTTAAGAGCTATTATTTTTTCCCCATCTTTGTAAGGTTATGAAGTTATAAGAATTATTTCAAATTTTAGATACCCTCGCCATAGGGCGATAGCGTTAACCTAATTTCTTCAGCGGTTATGGGCATCCTAAGTATTCATATAATTCGTTCATAATGCAAGCACAAGATAATTTATCCATAAAAAAATTAATCAACTATTTTCTTTTAGCCGTAACAGGAAAAGAAACGGAGTTTACCACAGGAAGCATACGAAAGGCAATTTTCATGCTTTCCGTACCAATGATTTTAGAAATGCTAATGGAGAGCATTTTTGCATTGGTAGATATCGCTTATGTTTCACAAATAAGTGTAAATGCTGTGGCTACCATTGGTCTTACAGAATCGGTTATTACATTGGTTTACGCAGTGGCCATAGGTTTAAGTATGGCTGCAACGGCAGTAGTGGCCAGAAGAGTGGGAGAAAAGGATATTCAGGGCGCAAGAAATGCCGCTGTACAAGCTATATTTTTAGGTATCGTCATTGCTTTGATTGTTGGCGTTTTTGGTTTTCTTTTTGCTGAAGAAATTCTAAAACTAATGGGAGCAGAGCCAGATTTAATTGCTGAAGGTTCCGGTTATACCAAGTGGCTAATTGGCGGTAATATCACCATTCTACTATTGTTTTTGATCAATGCTATTTTTAGAGGTGCCGGTGATGCTTCCATTGCCATGTGGGCATTGGTTTTATCCAATGGCCTCAATATTATTTTAGATCCTCTTTTTATTTTTGGTTGGGGTCCTTTTCCAGAATTAGGGGTGATGGGAGCCGCAGTCGCTACGAATATAGGTCGTGGGACAGCCGTTGTTTTTCAACTGGGTATTCTTTTTTTTGGTTGGGGAAAAATAAAATTAGTCCTAAAGGATATTGTGCTTAATATGAAAGTAATGACCAATTTGATAAGGGTGTCTATAGGTGGTATTGCACAATTTTTAATAGGCACTTCTAGCTGGGTATTTTTAATGCGTATGATATCCGAATTTGGAAGTGAAGTGTTGGCAGGCTATACTATTGCCATAAGGGTAATGCTATTTACGTTAATGCCTTCATGGGGAATGAGCAATGCTGCCGCTACCTTGGTTGGGCAAAATTTAGGTGCTGGAAAACCAGATAGGGCCGAAATTTCTGTTTGGAAAACTGGGAAGTACAATGCGATATTTATGGGCTTGGTATCTATCATTTACTTACTTTTTGCAAATGAAATCGTAGGATGGTTCAATCACACTCCAAATGTTGTTGACAATGGTGCCCTATGTTTACAAATAATAGCAATGGGTTATATTTTCTACGCATACGGAATGGTGGTGACCCAAGCATTTAACGGTTCTGGTGATACCCAGACTCCTACTAAAATAAATTTGATTGCCTTCTGGTTGTTCCAGCTTCCTTTGGCCTATAGCCTTGCATTTATTTTCGATTACGGTGCTCAAGGCGTATTTATTGCAATAACGGCGGCAGAGGTTTTACTTGCCAGTATTGCTATGCTATGGTTTAGAAAAGGACATTGGAAAAAATTTAAAGTATAGGCGTGACGGCTTTTTATTATTCAAATACCTTATGATTTCTTTTGGTGATTTTTGATTGGAAATGATGCGATGGTTTCTTTTTGATTTAATTAACTTTAAAGCGGTAAAATTGTAATGAAATGAAGAATAGTAAAAAAGGCTTAAATACGATTTGCACGCATGTAGGTGAAGTGAAAGATGAGCAATTTAAAGGAGCGGTTTCACCCATATTCATGTCTTCATCGTATGCTTTTGAAGATGTTGATGTAAAAAGATATCCTAGATATTATAATACGCCCAACCAAGAAGCTTTGTGTAAAAAAATAGCAGCATTGGAACATACCGAGGCGGCATTGATTTTTGGAAGCGGAATGGCAGCAATTAGTCATGCTCTAATGGCATTTTTAAGCGCTGGCGACCATATTGTATTGCAACAAACCTTGTACGGGGGCACTTATAATTTTGCCGTTACACAGTTTGAAAAATATGGAATTTCGTATTCGTTTACAACAGGCTGGAAGGCTGAAGATTTTGAAAAAGAAATACGACCAAACACAAAGGTCATCTATATTGAAACACCTTCCAATCCCTTGTTAACAATAACGGATATTGATGCCGTTGCCCAGTTAGCAAAGAAACACGGATTGGTTTCCATGATTGACAACACATTCGCAAGTCCGGTGAATCAAAATCCGGCAGATTTCGGTATTGATGTCATAATACATAGTGCTACCAAGTATATGGGCGGCCATTCTGATATATGTGCAGGGGCTGTAGCAGCATCTCAAGAACATATTGATAGGGTGTGGCAGGCTTCCATCTGTTTTGGTGGTAGTTTGAGCGATCAAACTGTTTGGCTACTTGAACGAAGTATGAAAACGATGGCTTTGCGGGTTAAGGCTCAAAACAGTAATGCATTGCAAATGGCAGAATTTTTACATAAAAATGTAAATATTGAAAATGTTTATTACCCTGGTTTACCTTCACATCGAGATCATGAATTGGCAAAATCCCAAATGCATGATTTTGGGGGAATGCTTTCATTTGAGTTGAAAGATTCAATCAATCCTTCAGAATTTATGAAGGCCCTATCCCTAATCAAACCCTCTATGAGTTTGGCGGGTGTTGAGAGCACGGTATTACTTCCGGTGGCTACATCACATTCGCTGATGAGTGCCGCTGACAGGGCAAAACAGGGTATAAAAGATGGTTTGATACGTTTTTCTGTCGGAATAGAAGAAGTTGAAGATTTGATAGCAGATATTGAGCAAGCCCTAACAAAAGTGAAATCAAATACCGTATTGGCATAATGAAATTAGATATTCTAGTATTTGGAGCGCATCCTGATGATGCTGAGTTGGGTTCTGGTGGCACCATCGCAAAAGAAGTTGCCAATGGCAAAAAAGTTGGTATTGTTGATTTGACCAGAGGCGAACTTGGTACAAGAGGTACTGCTGAAATCAGAGATGAAGAAGCGGCTAAAGCGGCTAAGATATTGGGCGTTTCCGTACGAGAAAACCTAGAGTTTGCTGATGGGTTTTTTAGCAATGACAAAGAACACCAACTAGAGGTGATACGTATGATTCGCAAGTACCAACCGGAAATTGTATTATGCAATGCTGTTGATGATCGACATATTGACCATGGAAAAGGTGCAAAGTTGGTTAGTGACGCTTGTTTTTTAAGTGGATTATTAAAAATAGACACTAAGATGGATGGTGATGATAAATGGCAAGAACCATGGCGACCAAAAGTGGTCTATCATTATATTCAATGGAAAAACCTGGAGCCAGATGTAGTGGTTAATATATCTGGCTATATCGCTAAAAAAACAGAGGCTATTTTAGCGTATAGTTCCCAATTTTATGACCCCAAAAGTGATGAGCCCGAGACTCCAATCAGTAGTAAAAACTTTTTGGATAGCGTTAATTATAGGGCTAGGGATTTAGGGAGACTAGTAGGCGTAGGGTATGCAGAAGGGTTTACCGTAGAACGGGTTGTATCGGTGAATCATATTACCGATTTGATCTAACTTGCCTTTTGATATTTTTTTACAATTTTGGGAATTGTAAAATGGAAAATAGATCCTTGTTTTAGTTTGCTTTCAACCCAAATATCCCCTTTGTTTTTAAGCACCATTTCTTTACAGAGCGATAGTCCAAGGCCGGTTCCTTTTTCATTGTTTGTGCCGTAAGTGGTGATGCTTGAATTATCATTGAAAATTTTATTGGCAGTATCCCTGTCCATACCAATACCGGTATCTCTTACTTTTATTTCCCAATTGGTTTTGTCTTCCAACGCTTCAATGGTTATCAATCCATTGTTGGGTGTGAACTTTATGGCATTACTGATGAGGTTTCTTATGACGATATCAATATGGTTTTCATCAAAATAACCCAATGAATTTTCAGCCACTTGGTTGATGATTTTAATGGATTTTATTGCAGCAAGCTCGGATAAAAAGTTGATATTATGTTCTACCAGTTTATGAATGGAAGTAACTTTTGCCCTTGTGATAGTGCCGTTCATTTGCGCATGACCCCATGTTAGGAGATTGTTCAGGGTGAATAAGATATGGTCAACATCAGTTTTTAGTTTCGGCACAAAACCAATAAAATCAGCTTTGGAGATATCTCCACTGGAGAATAAGCCAAGAATACCTTTTAAAGCTCCAATGGGTCCCCGTAAATCATGTCCAATAATGGAAAACAACCTATCTTTTGTTTTATTGATTTCTTCTAACTGCCCCTCATTTTCCCTTAATATTTTCGTTTTATAGTTAAGCTCTTTATTTAGTTTTCGTTGCTTTTTCTGATTGATGTATAATGGAATCGTGGTTGCCAGCAATATTAAGAGTATAATTACAGTAGCAGTAATATAATTACGTTGTTTTAATACGGTTTTTTCATTCTCGGCTATAAGCTCTTTCTTTTGCTGATCGTAACTAAGTTTTGTCTTTAATAGTGTAAGACTACGTTTGTTTTCATCAGTTGAAAGGGAGTCTGATAATTGTTGGAATATTTCGTGATACTCAAGGGCTTTCTCATAATCACCCCCTTTTTTATTTAGCTTATATAAGGTTTCGGCACAGTCTCTTTGTCCTTGAATTGATTTTATTTTTTTTGATATTTCAAGTCCTTTGAGCGCGTGATGCGTAGCTAAACTATCTTTTTCGAGGCCAAAATGAACTTTGGCCATTCCGTTGTGCAAATCAATTTCACCCCGTTCATCTTGTAAATTTTTGTGTAAAATGGTACTCTGGTCAAACCAGTAAAGTGCCCATGTTAACTTGTCTTGTTTAAGGTAGATTTCACCTTTGACACCATAAGCAAATGCCAACCAGTCAAAAATTTCGTTTTTTTCAAAAATGGAAATACTTTGATTTACATTAAACATGGCATGTTCAAAATTACCTACATCAGCATAGATTGACGCGACATTGCTCATCGTTTCAGCGGAATATAACTCGTTGCCAATTTCATTATTTAGCTTTTTGACTATTTGATAAAATTCTAATGCCTGCTCAAATTCTTTTTGTGAAGCATAAAGATTGGCAATGTTTTCGTTTAAAACAGACAATAAGGACTTGTCGTTAATTACTGTGGCATTTTCAATACCTTTCAAATAGCCTTGTAAAGCCTTAGCATAGTTGCCTGCATAAGAGTATTCAGTTGCCAGGTCATTTAAAAGTGTTGTTGAAAGTTTTATATGATTTAGGGAATCAGCAAGTTTTAGTGCTTTAGTATATTTAAGAATCGCTTTCTTATTGTTACCGCTGTCAGAATAGTAATCTCCAATATTATTTAAAGCCTTACAAACACCAATGGTATATTTATTTTGTTCACTTAGGGCTAAGGCTTGTTCAGAAAGTAGGAGAAGACTATCGGTTTTTACAAATCTTAGTTCATTGCCTAATAGAATAAGGGAATTGATATGCGTGGTATCTTGTTGTTTTTGTCTCCTTTGCTTTTTTATTGCGGTCAATAAGCTATCCCGTGTATTTTGTTGTGCGTAGCAGGCAGGAATGCACAGCAATGCACACAGCAAAATGATACTGCAATACTTTTTGGGATTAGAATTGCTGATAATGTAGGTTAATCTTCGCGGCATAAGTCGCCTAGTTATTTAGCCCTAAAATTAAATTAGGCAGGCAGCTTAGACTAATAATTGTTGTGAACTTTGAATTTTTGTGTGTTTTGTCGTTGAAAAAGAGTATTTCACCGATGTTTTATACTTCAGGCAGTATTATATGAAAACAACTTCCTTGATTAGGCTTACTTTCAATTTCTAACTTTCCATCATTTAGAACTAATAATTCCTGACAAATTTCAAGGCCTAGGCCCGTACCTTTCTCCTTATTGGTTCCTAATTTAGAAGTATGGTTTTTTCTATTTAAAATATCTGCAATATGTTTATTGTCCATTCCAATACCCTTATCACAAATTGTAATTTTTGCTTTTTGATTTTGACTGATAGTACTAATTGTGATTTTTTGATTTTGATATGAGTATTTTATTGAATTTGCTATAATATTTCTTAATATAATATTTAAGTGTTCTCTATCTATATAAATTTTGGTTTCATAGAAAAGGTCAAATCCAATTGAAATGTTCTTTTGAGCTAATTGCTCATTATATAGTTCAAGTACTAGATTAATGGCAGTTCTTAGGTCAATATTTTCTGGTTCCGTTTCGACACCTTTCATTTGTGTTTGTGCCCAAAGCAAAAGGTTATTTAAAGAAAAGGCACTGTAATCAACATTTGTTTTTAGCCTTGGGGTAATTTTTTTAAACTCTTCAGCCGTTATATCTTCTTGTTTGTAAAGGCTAAGTAATTCTTGTAAAGTGCCTATGGGTGCTTTTAAATCATGACCAATGATTGCAAATATTTTATTCTTTACGGCATTCATGCTTTGTAATTCAGCAGCTATTCTGGACTGCTTTCTACCATTTCTTCTTACAAGAATCAAAACGATAAATAAAAATGATAGCAAAAGTGCTGTAATCAAAATGACAGCTTTTTGTTGATTCATCTCTTCTTTAATATTGAAAATTTCTTGCTGCTTCTGTTTTTCCAGTTCAGTTTTGACTTTAAGAATGGCCAGTTTGTTCTTATTGTTTACTATTTGAATTGAATCTTTTAACCTTGAAGCCAAGAGATTATAGCTAAGTGCCTGATCGTAGTTCTTTTTCTCATTATATATCTTGGTCAAAATTTCAGCACTGGCAATTTCCCCATTGAAATAATTAATTTTTTTCGATTTTTTATGGGCTAAAAGTCCTTTTTCTTCAGCCATTTCTAGCTGGTTTTTATTGAGATAGTATTCGGCTTGTGTTACATTTAAATCTGATAGCCCTCTTGGATCTTCAATTTCTTTTTGTAGCGAATCACTTTTTTCTAGGTATTTAAAGGCGAGGTCAAGTTCTTGTCTTTTTATATAGTTCGAACTCATCACCAAATAAGTATATGCCAACCAATCATCAGCTTTTTTCTCTTTAAAAATTGGAATTACCTGCAATAATCTATCTAATGAAGAATCTGTATCATCAATCATAAAATAAGTGTAGCTCATATTTGCTAGCACTTCGGCTTTGACAAAAGAAGAAGATTCATCTATTTCTGTATTTAAACATTTTTGATAGTAACCTAATGCCTCTTCCGTTTCGTTTAAATAGGCCATTAAATTGCCTAGGTTCATATTTAATTTTAATTTGTATAACGGGTTGTTGAGGTCTTCTGCTAATTCTAACCCTTTATTGAGCTCTTCAAAAGAAGCAGGGTAGTTTGCTTTTTGGTTATAGATATAAGCCTTGGAGTTTAAACTTCTTAAGGCAGTGAATTTTTCGTCATTCGATTTAGCTTGTTGAACTACCCTTTCATGTTCAGCCAACGATTGGTCTAGTTCTCCAGCGAACATTAGATAATCAGCAAGATTGTTTTGTGCTTCAAGCAAGCCTTTGGTATGATTTATTTTTTTACTTAGTTCTTTTGCCTTTGTTGCATATAATTTCATCTGATTTGAATCTGAATACGCGATTTCAAATGCAAGTTCATTTAATATATTTATATAAGATGTATCACGTTCAAAGGCATTGCTTTGCTCCAGTTCTTGTTTTTTTTCTTCTAAAAAGTTAACCTTATTTGATTGGGCAAGCATGCAAGTAATACCCATGTTGAATAAAATAAGAAGTAGAACTTTGTTTTTGGTCATATGCCAAATTACCGTATTAAGCTTTGTGTTTTTGATTTTGTAAGGTAATGTAAAAGCAACTGCCTTTATTGGGCTCACTTTCTATTTCTAGTTTCCCTTTATTTAATTCTAGTAATTCTTGACAAATAACCAGTCCAAGTCCAGTACCTTTTTCATTATTGTTGCCATTGGTAGGTGCTATGTTTTTTTTAGACAGGATTTTGGAAATTAATTCCTTGTCCATACCAATCCCATTATCACAAATTAAGAGTTGGGTAGTCTTCACACTTTGTAAAACATCAAAAGTTACTTTATTGTTATTTGAAAATTTTATAGCATTTGATATCATATTTTTTAAAATAATGTTCAAATGCTCCTCGTCAATAAATACTGTAGTATTCTTGGGTATTTTGCACTTGATGACGATGTTTTTTTTACTTGTTTGTTCTTCATACAGGGAACAGATTTGATCTGCAGCCGCTTTAAGATTAACATTACTTGGATTAACTTCAATACTTCGCATCTGGGTTTGCGCCCAAAATAAAAGGTTGTTCAGCGAAAATGCACTGTGATCAACATTTGCCTTAAGTCTTGGGGTAATATTTTTAAGCTCTTCAACGGTAATATTTTTATTTTTATAGAGATTCAATAACTCTTGTAACGTGCCGATTGGTTTTTTTAAATCATTCCCTATCGTAGCGAAAACTTTGTTTTTCGAATTGTTGAGGTTGATTAATTCGCTATTGAGTTTTTTCTGGTTTTTAGAATTTCTTACGATTAAAAATATAATTAGGGATACTAAGACCACAAGACCTATAGTTGACCATAAGATGATTTTTTGACGGCTAAGTTCTTTTCGATTTTTTTCAATTTGTTCAGACTGCTCTTGCTCAAAATCAAGTTTAGCTCTAACTAACTTTAAGTTGTTGCCAGAGCTTTTTAAATTGATCGAATCTTTCAACTTTTTATTAAGTTCAAGATAGCGGAAGGCCTCTTCAATATTTCCCTTATTTCGTGCGATATTTTCCAAGACTTGATAACATTCCATACGATAATTTAGGTCGTTCACTTCTTCAGCAGTTTTTAGCGCTAGTATAGCTTTGGTATTAGAACTTTTATAGTCTTTTAGGTGAAAATATATTTTAGCATAAAGAACATCGATTTCCAGTTGGTCTCTTGGGTTACGTATCTTTATTAAAAGTTCTTCGGATTTTGTGATATCCCTAAGGGCGTCATTGAAGAAACCTTGGGATAAGTACCACCTTCCTTTTACGCGGTAAGCCCTAGATAGCCATAATGGTTGCCCCTTATCTTTTAAGGCGGTAATACTGAGATCTGCATATCTTTTGGCCTGAACATAGTCTTTTTTATCTATTGCATTTAATGCAATATTTGATATTGTTGAAGCCTGCATACCCCTGTTGTTGATTACTGACCAAAGACTATCGGCAATAAGGTATTCTTTTTCAGCCTCGTCATAGAGTTCATTTGACCAATAAAAAAAACCCAAATTATGTCTCAATCTTGCTTCAGGTTCGAGCAATGCTTGTGACTTGGCAACTGTGATAGCTTCATAATATTTTGTTACAGCCTCTCTAGGCTTTCCATCAAACACTTCCTGCATTGCCTTACTTTTTAAGACTTCAACCTGTACTCCAAACTCTTTATTACGAACTGCAATAGTATTGGCCTGCTTATATTTTTCATTAGCCAGATTGGGTTTGTCTATATCAGAGTAGTAATCTCCTAAACGTAATATGGATAGTGCTCTACCTTTTTCATATTTTAAGGAATTACTCTTTTCTAAGGCCTTAGTTGCCAATAACTTTAAACTATCGGGTTTTCTAAATCGATATAGGCGAGCTAGCGCAACTAAATCATCTACGTATTCTTTTGTATAGCTATGCCGAGTTTCATATTCCCTTATTTTTTGATAAAGTGAGTCTTTTGGCCTTTGTTGGGCAAGGATAATACTTGTCATAAGAAGCAAGACCAATAAGAAACAATTCTTTTTCAACGATTTACAGGTTGTAATTACTAAGTAATCTTTAATATAATACTATTTAATAAATCTCATTGAACCTAGAGGCTTATTTTGGTAATTCAATATGAAAGCAACTACCATTTTCGAGTTCGCTCTCTATTGCAAGACTACCATTATTGGCAATCAGTAAATCATTACAAATGTTTAACCCAAGCCCCGTTCCTTTTTCGTTGAGCGTGCCGGGTTTAGATGAGCTGTTGTTATTTTGCAGCAAATTGTCTATAAGTTTCTTTGACATACCAATTCCATTATCACAAACACTAAAAATGATTGTATTCTCCTTTTCTTTACCATAAAAATTTATGGTTCCTTTCTTTCTTGAATATTTAATGGCATTCAAAATGATATTTCTTAAAATTATATTTAAATGCTCATGATCAATAAACGTTGTAAGGCTCTTGGGAGTTTGACAGTTGATAATAATTTCTTTCTGTTCTATTTGCTGTTGATACAATGCGACAATTTCAGTAGCTGTGGCTTTTAAATTAATATGCATCGGTGACGTTTTTACACCTTGCATTTGATTTTCAGCCCATAACAATAAGTTGTTCAATGTAAATGCACTATGGTCAACATTATTTTTAAGTCGCGGGGTCATATCTGCTATTTCAGCAGCTGAAATGGCGTCGTTGCGATACAACTCAAGAAGTTCTTGTAAAGTACTTATTGGAGTTTTAAGGTCGTGACCAACGATAGAAAACACTTTATCCTTGATGTTATTGATTTTTAAAAGTTCTTTATTAGCCCTCTTTTGAGTTTGAATATTCCGTCTAATAAGAAATAGTATTAATCCTGAGGTAATCAATAAAATAATTGCGAAATAGGTGATTATTCTCTGTCTTTCAAGTTTTCTTTCGTTTTCTTCTTCAATTTTAAATTGCTCTTTACGAAAATTGTTTTGGGTTTCGAGCATTAAAAATTTCGTTCTATTTTCAGCAATCTCAATTGAATCAGCCAAATGCTTTGAAACTTCTAAATAGGCCATTGCTTTTTTAGGTTCGTTTTTGAACTTATTGATTCGATACAAAATATCATTAGCCCTTATTAAACCCTCGTAAAAATTTGTAGCTTTTGAAATACTATCTGCTCTTAAAGCGTTCTCTTCACTCTTTTTTAAATTATTTTTCAGCAAGTACGCTTCAGAAAGGCCAAGGCACGTCTCAGCTTTTCGTTGGGGATCATAAGTGTTTTTTAAAAGTTTTTTTGATTCCTTAAATATGGATATTGCAGAATCATATTTTCTCTCAATAATTGCTAATTCCCCTAGATTGATTTTTGTGAAAGCCAGCCAAGGTATGTCCGATTTTTCTTGGAATATATTTGAAGCCTCCTTTAAATACGTCCTTGCTTTATCTAATTCACCTGTTTTAATGAAGAGATAACCCATATTACTTTTTACACGAGCCAATCCAATTTTATCGTTTTTACCTTTAATAAGCTTAAGCGCTTTTTCATAATAGGGTAGTGCTTGTTCCGAATCGTTAAGTATTGCAAAAGTTGTAGCAATATTCATGTTGAAAGTAACAGACATTTCATAGTTCTTCAACGCTTCTGCCTTCTTCCTTCCTATTTGGGATATTTCATAACCCTTTGGATAATCCGTCTTCATAAAATAACCCATACCTAGGGAGTTTAGACTTTTTAATAGAAGGGTGTCTAATTTGAGCTTTTCGGCAATTTCTATCACCTCCTCTAGTTCATTAAAACCAGGATCAAAATTACCATCAAATAATTTCGCTCTCCCTAGTGCTAATTTTGAACCCGCTATGCCTTTGTCATAATTGATTGCTTTGCTAAGCGATAATGCTTTATTTGCAATGGTATAGGTGCTGTCTTTATTAAGGTACAGATAGTTAGCTGCTAAATCATACATCAATTTGATGTAGTTGGTGTCTGTCGCTATAAAGTTTTCCCTTGTTTCAAGTTGCTGTATTCTAGCATGAAGGCTATCAATTACTTTTTGTTGCGCTAAGGAAGATTCAATTATCGAAAAGAAAAGAAATATCGATAGTGTTATTTTTAATATGTTTCGTTTATTGAATTGATCAGGGTTCATTCAATATTACTATTTGGTTGTATTGCAATATATTTATAAATTAGTAAGGTAAAACAA
>CAYGUO010000014.1:0-1807 GCA_964353095.1 uncultured Flavobacteriaceae bacterium
CGAATATAAAAAAAGCCCTTAACAGTTTTGTTAAGGGCTTCAAGTTTTCTTTCAACTTTTTATTATTTTGTTTTCTTATGACGTACCGTTTTATTTTGGGTTTTTGATTTTGAACCAACTCTAGACATTGCGCATCTAAAACCAATATCATCAGTTGCCATATATTGAGGTAAGTAACGACGTTGTGCTGGATCTAACCAAAATGCCCTATCTCTCCATGAGCCTCCTTTGTATACTCTTACTTCGTCATTAATTAAGGAGGTTCTGTAGTTTGAGGTGTCATACTGGCGCAGTAATTTACCTGTTGAGTCACGATCAACATTATGTTTTGGTGAATCATACATTTTTCTTCCGTCAGATTCATCATCACTAAACCTTTCAAAGAATCTAGAAGAACCAGCGTCACCATCTCGGTATCCTCTGTTATCACTTGAAGAGAAATTGGTTCTTAAATAAGTTTCTTCTTCATCAACTGCTACCATTTTAATCTCACCTGGTAAATTCATAGCGACCACTTTTCCGTTGGGTAAAGTGTCAAAAACCACGGAGTCTCTTAAAATCTGGACTTTACCATCTTCGCCGATAGCTTTTTTCATGTAAATGTTACCTCTGTAGTAATTGAAATCACTGATTTCATCATCAACAATTGGTCTGTATACATCGGCAACCCATTCAGATACGTTACCGGCCATTTCATATAAACCAAAATCGTTAGGCTTATAAGACTTCACTTCAGCAGTAATATCAGCGCCATCATCTGACCAGCCTGCAATACCGCCATAATCACCCTTACCTTGCTTAAAGTTGGCTAATTGATCACCCCGGCCAACACGTTGACCACTTCTGGTATAATCACCTTCCCAAGGATATTTTTTTCTACCCCTATAGTTGTTATACTCTCTAGAGCCAATTAGGGCTTGTGCCGCGTATTCCCATTCTGTTTCTGTTGGTAAGCGATACTCAGGGCTAATGATACCTGTGCTGCGTTTGGCAAAGTTGTTAATAGAATCACGTTTTTGTTTTCCTTGTAAGGAATCAATTTGACCGCCATAAACGGATTCTGGATTATTCAAATACGCTTCTGTACTAAACGTTCCTGCAATTTCGCCGTTCAAGGCTTTGTACTTTGCATCCTTTGCTAGGTAACCTTCTCTTTCTAACACGGATTCATTAACGCGGTCAGTTCTCCATTCCGCATATTGAGTGGCTTGAATCCAGTTCACACCAACTACAGGATATTCTCCATAAGCAGGGTGGCGTAAATAACTATTGGTCATGGTTTCGTTAAAACCTAATCGATTTCTCCAAACTAAAGTATCAGGTAAAGCACCCTTATAAATATTTTCGTATAAAGGGTTTTCAGGAGGATACACCGCTTTTAAGTAGTCTAAATATTCCAGATACATCACATTGGTAACCTCAGTCTCATCCATATAAAAGGATTGAACATGTTGTGCAGACGGAGAATTGTTCCAATCATGCATGATATCATCTTGTACTTGACCTTTAGTAAAGGTTCCTCCTTCAATAAAGACAGTTCCCGGGGGAGTTTCTTGTTCTTTAAAATCTGAGTTGTATTGAAAACCACCTTCTTTGGCATTGATTTTCCACCCAGTTGCTCTCGAAACATTTTTTGATGACGAGGAAGAGTTCTTGCAACTAGAAAATGTTCCGGCTACAATAACACAAGAAAGTACAACTTTAAAAAAGCTTTTTTTCATAATAAGGACTTGAGTTCACTAACCGATATATTTTGTTACCGGTGCTTTAGTTTCATTTGATTTACATCACTATCGGCATTAAAACG
>CAYGUO010000014.1:1907-11641 GCA_964353095.1 uncultured Flavobacteriaceae bacterium
TTAGTGTGGTTAAGATTACCGCACAACAAGAACGTACCATTACCACGGCAGTACCCTTTTTAAATATTGCTGCTGATGCAAGAGCTTCAGGTATGGGAGACATGGGGGTAGCAACCTCGGTAGACGCTTTCTCCCAGCAATGGAATCCGGCAAAATTTGCATTTGCAGAACAAAAAATAGGAGTAGGGATTAGTTATACGCCCTACCTTGAGAGTATAGTCACAGATATTTCGTTATTAAACGCAAGTTTTTACAACAAACTTAACGATAGAAGCGCATTTGCTTTTAGTGTTAAGTATTTTGGATTAGGTGAAATAGAATTAAGGCAGACTATTGATGAAATACCAACAGTTGTAAAACCTAATGAATTTTCATTAGATGGTTCTTACTCTTTGAAATTAAGTGAAACCTTTTCTATGGCCGTAGGCGGTAGGTTTATCAGTTCTAATTTAAGGTTTCAAGATGGCCAGCAAGATTCGCAAGCTGCAAATGCCTTCGCTGTTGATGTAGCTGGTTTTTATAGGTCAAGGGAAATTGCTTACAATGCTTTTGATGGTCGTTGGAGAGCTGGTTTTAATATTTCTAACCTTGGAGGAAAAATTCAATATGATGAAGGTGGGCAACAGAACTTCTTACCAACAAATTTGAAGTTTGGTGGTGGCTTTGATTTCATTCTAGATCAAGATAATATTTTAGGGGTATATACAGAATTCAACAAATTATTAGTGCCTACCCCTAGGGATTTTGATGGTGATGGTGATATTGATTCTGAGGATAATGACCAATATAATAACATCAGCTTCTTTAATGGTGTTTTTGAATCGTTTGGCGATGCACCTGATGGATTTAGTGAAGAGCTTCAAGAATTAACTTGGGCGTTAGGTGCAGAATACAAATACCAAGATTCTTTTATGCTTAGGGCTGGGTACTTTAATGAAAACCCAGCGAAAGGTGCCAGACAGTTTTTTACAATGGGAGCTGGATTTAAGTTTAAGTCGGCGCAAATAGATTTATCTTATTTATTCTCTACTTCTCAAGTTAGAAATCCTTTAGAGAACACCTTGCGTTTTTCTTTGACCTTCAATTTTGGCGAAGAGTTTTAAAACGATTAAAACTAAAATTTTAAAATATGCTTAAAACCCCAACATTATGTTGGGGTTTTCTTATTTTTAACCCGTACTCAATGGTTTTAATTTGAAAAAGAAAATTGCTTTCGAGCTTTCGGTGTATGATGTAAAAAATGAGCTTTCTGAAGAAGATTCATATTTATTGGATTTAGCAGTGCAATCAAGAAAAAAAGCGTATGCGCCCTATTCTAAGTTTCAAGTGGGAGCTGCAGTACTTTTAGAAAACGGAGAAGTTGTATTGGGCAATAATCAAGAAAATGCGTCATATCCCTCGGGGCTTTGTGCTGAGCGGGTAGCCATTTTCTATGCGGGAGCCAATTATCCAAATGAAATTATCAAAACAATAGCTATCAGCGCTACTTCTGAGGAGTATGAAGTAAAAGAACCTGCTGGCCCTTGTGGTAATTGCAGACAGGCCATTGCAGAGTATGAATACAAACAAAAAAGCCCAATTGCTTTAATAATGAGAGGAGAAAGCGGACCAATTTACAAGTGTGATGCGATTGCCGATATTTTGCCCTTGGGATTTAACAATTCTTTTTTGAGTGATTCTTAATACAAATTTTCTCAAAAAGAGATATATCCCTATTTTTGTTTTTCCCAAAAACAGGGCAACTTTATATAACATACCTATTGATGAAAAAAATCACAAAAGAGGTTTACCTTAAGTGGTACGAAGACATGTTGTTTTGGCGCAAATTTGAAGACAAACTTGCTGCAGTTTATATTCAACAAAAAGTAAGGGGCTTTCTCCATTTATATAATGGTCAAGAGGCTGTTTTGGCAGGTTCGTTGCATGCAATGGATTTGACAAAAGACAGAATGATTACGGCTTACAGAAACCATGTGCAACCGATTGGTATGGGTGTTGACCCTAAAAGGGTTATGGCAGAATTATTCGGAAAGGTTACCGGAACCTCTCAAGGTATGGGGGGGTCTATGCATATTTTCTCTAAAGAGCATCGTTTTTATGGAGGTCACGGTATTGTAGGGGGTCAGATTCCTTTAGGTGCCGGCCTAGCGTTTGCAGATAAATATTTTAAGCGCGATAATGTTACGTTGTGCTACATGGGTGACGGGGCTGTAAGGCAAGGAGCTTTGCACGAAGCTTTTAACTTAGCTATGTTATGGCAATTACCTGTAGTGTTTGTTTGTGAAAACAATGGATATGCCATGGGTACATCTGTTGCAAGAACATCGTATTCCACGGATATCTATAAATTGGGCTTAGGGTATGAAATGCCTTGTGCCCCTGTAGATGGTATGGATCCAGTTGCGGTGGCGAAAGAGATGGATAAAGCTATTGAACGAGCAAGAACAGGTGGTGGACCAACATTTTTAGAAATGAAAACCTATCGCTATCGTGGGCATTCCATGTCTGACGCTCAGCATTATAGAACCAAGGATGAAGTAGAAGAATATAAGAAGATTGATCCAATCACTCAGGTGAAAGATGTCATCTTTGAAAAGGGCTACGCTTCGGAGGATGATATTAAGGCAATTGATAAGCGCGTTAAAGCAAAGGTAGCTGAGTGTGAAAAATTTGCTGAAGAATCGGACTTTCCACCAGTACAACAATTGTACGATATGGTTTACGAACAAGAAGATTATCCATTTTTAAAACATAAACTCTAGGTATATGGCAGAAGTAATTAATATGCCAAGGCTGAGCGATACCATGGAAGAAGGTACCGTTGCGAAATGGCTAAAGCAAGTGGGTGATAAGGTAGAGGAAGGTGATATCTTGGCCGAAATTGAAACGGACAAGGCCACTATGGAGTTTGAGTCCTTTAATGAAGGAACGCTACTACATATCGGTATTGCAGAGGGTGATGGTGCGCCAGTGGACACTTTATTGGCAATCATCGGTGAGGAAGGCGAAGATATCTCAAGCTTACTTGGCGGGAATCCTACCCCGGTGGAAGCTAAATCAGAAACTACGGAAGCCCCAGCCACGGAACAACCAGAGCAAAATAGTACAGCAACTGAAATACCGGAAGGGGTTGAAATAATTACCATGCCTCGTTTGAGTGATACTATGGAAGAAGGTACAGTTGCTTCTTGGTTGAAAAAAGTAGGCGATACTGTTGAAGAAGGTGATATTCTTGCCGAAATCGAAACTGATAAAGCAACGATGGAGTTTGAATCCTTCTATTCGGGAATCCTGTTACATATAGGTATTCAAGAAGGTGAAGGGGCTCCGGTAGATTCATTATTGGCGGTTATTGGACCAGAAGGTACTGATGTGAATGCCGTTTTGAATGCAAAACCAGGGAATACTGTAGCTGCGGAGAAAACAGCGGAAACCAAACCAGTGGTTGAAGAAACTAAAAGTGTTGAGGTAACTTCAAATACCACTACAGCGGTAGCCGACGGAGGAAGAATTTATGCTTCTCCACTAGCGAAGAAAATAGCAGCAGATAAAGGAATTAATTTAGCTGAGGTAAAAGGTTCAGGCGATAATGGCAGAATTGTAAAGCGTGATGTTGAAAACTTTACGCCAAGTGCTGCACCTGTTGCCAGCGCACCTTTAAATGTTTCAACTCAACAAGCAGCAACCGCAGCTGCAATAGCTCCTATAAACTTACCAGTTGGTGAAGAAGGTTCGGAAGAAGTGAAAAATTCGCAAATTCGCAAGGTTATCGCCAAGCGTTTAGGAGAATCTAAGTTCTCAGCACCGCACTACTATTTGACCATTGAGGTTGATATGGATAATGCTAAAGCGTCAAGAGTACAGATCAATAGCTTGCCCGATATTAAAGTATCATTCAATGATATGGTCTTAAAAGCATGCGCCATGGCATTGAAAAAACATCCACAGGTCAATACAACTTGGAACACCGATACAACAAGGTATAATCATCATGTACATATAGGTGTAGCGGTCGCAGTAGAGGATGGCCTTGTGGTACCTGTTTTAAAATTCACGGATCAAATGAACCTAACCACTATTGGTGGTGCTGTAAAAGATATGGCTGGTCGTGCAAGAAATAAAAAGTTGACTCCGGCCGAAATGGAAGGAAGCACTTTTACCGTTTCTAATTTAGGAATGTTTGGTATTTTAGAATTTACTTCAATAATCAATCAGCCCAATTCTGCTATATTATCAGTTGGTGCGATTGTTGAAAAACCCGTGGTCAAAAATGGGGAAATAGTGGTAGGGAGTACAATGAAAGTAACCCTGGCCTGTGATCATAGAACGGTTGATGGCGCTACTGGTGCTCAATTTTTACAAACCCTAAGAGCATACTTGGAGAATCCGGTTACGATGCTAGCATAGTAAACGTATCATATTCATTTTAAAAGCATCTCGCATACCGAGATGCTTTTTTTATCTTTAGGTCGAAATCTAAAAAGAAAATCATGAAAACTTATATCGCCATGTGCGTTCTTGTTTTAGCATACGCATGTGGAAGCACACAAATAAAAGAAACTCCATCTACTGTTGCTGAACCGACTTCCCCAGAAGGATTGAAAGCAAAAATCACTAAAGTTGAAGATGGTTTTACCAACGCAGCGACCATCGGTAAAATCATGAATTTTTTGGCTTCTGATGAGTTGCAAGGCAGGGATTCTGGTAGTGAAGGTATTGAAGTAGCAGCGCAGTTTATTGAAAAAGGTTTTCAAAACAATCAAGTCAACCCGTATTTTGAATCGTATCGGGATACCCTATCCAATTTTAAAAAAGCATCGTATAATATGGTTGGCGTACTAGAAGGAACAGATCCTGAATTAAAGAAAGAATATATCTTAATTGGTGCTCATTACGATCATATCGGAATCATAACAGCAGAAAATGGTGATGCCATTGCTAACGGAGCCAATGATAATGCCTCGGGCACTACTACAGTTTTAGAGTTTGCCCGCTATTTTGGAAATATGAAAACCAATAAAAGAAGTTTGATTTTCGCCCTGTTCAGTGCCGAGGAAAAAGGACTTTTAGGTTCAGAGCATTTGGCCAAAAGATTGAAACAAGAAGGCCTGAACCTTTACACGATGCTAAATTTTGAAATGACAGGTGTACCGTTAAAGGATAAAGATTACGAAGTGTACATTACGGGTTTTGAAATGTCAAATCTAGCGGAGGTCAGTAATACCTATGCCCATGAAAATCTTGTTGGGTTTTTACCGACTGCCAAAGAATTCAATCTTTTTCAGCGTTCTGATAATTATCCATTTCATAAGGAGTTTGGAGTGCCCTCGCATACCTATTGTACCTTTGATTTTACCAATTTTGACCATTATCATAAGGTTGGTGACGAAGTTGATATTATGGATTTTGATCACATGGCCACTATGGTAAATAAATTGATTCCGGTGATTGAGGGAATTGCTAATGCTGAAAATCAAGAAATTAAGTTGAATTAAAAACATCACATTGAACTGGTTTTGACTCATGGAGTTTTTGCATTAATAAACAATCAAACATTTTATGAAAACCGTTTGGCAACGTCATAGAAATCGAACTGATGTTGTAACGCGGAATTAATCTAAAAGAAAAAGTTAAGGCTGACGAAAAAAGTAACATGTCTAAAAATATCATCATATCAGGAACCAGCAGGGGAATAGGGTTTGAGTTGGCAAAACTATTCGCTGATGCAGGGCATAAAGTGCTGGCATTGTCAAGAAATCCTAGACCAATTTTAGATTTAAACCATAATAATATCGCAACTTTTTCTTTTGATTTGGGACAAGCTGATGATTATAGAAAAGTAACTGAATTCATTGAAGATTGGAAAACTGTTGATATACTGGTAAACAATGCAGGAAGTCTATTGAACAAACCCTTCTCTGAAACTAATATTCAAGATTTTGAAAAAGTATATCAGGTTAATGTTTTTGGTGTTGCCGAATTGACTCGTATACTATTACCTAAAATGCATAAAGACTCCCATGTGGTAACCATTAGTTCTATGGGTGGAGTACAGGGGAGTATAAAATTCCCTGGTTTATCCGCCTATAGTTCAAGTAAGGCAGCTGTAATTACTTTAACCGAACTTTGGGCCGAAGAATATAAAGAAACAGGGCCTTCATTTAATGTTTTGGCACTTGGTGCCGTACAGACCGAAATGTTGGAAGAAGCTTTCCCTGGCTATGAAGCATCTGTGACCGCTTTGGAAATGGCAAAATATGTAAAAGACTTTGCCCTTGCCGGGCATAAACTTTATAATGGTAAACTTTTACAAGTAAGTAATAGTACGCCTTAGTTTTTGGGTTATTTTTGACTGATAGCTTTAAGGGAACAAGAATCAGAGGAATATTGTATTGATATCTTTTTCAACCCTGCTCGTGTTATAGGTTATTTAGGTAAATTGCTCTTTCCTCTATATCACCCCATTGGTATTCAATTTTTGCATTTTCTAGAATAATTTCCAACTCTTCTTCATTTAAATTTATAAAATCCCGTGCCAAGTCGTAAGTAGTATTCGTGGGAATTAAAAAATCTTTATCTAGGTTCTCGTAACCAAGACTATTTAAAAGGTGAATTGCTCCTGCTCCGCTATGATAAAATAATCTAAGACCGTAAACAGTAACTACATCATTTCGATTTCTTGCATTATCCCCTATATTTTTATATCCATGAGTAGGATCTTCAATTGTATTATTATCTAATGAATTTAACGTCCCAAATATCTCAACGTACCTCGCGGCACCTTCTATTTTTTCTTGGTATAATCCATGGCTTCTAACCAAATTATTTTCAGTGGGGTCTAATTCAAGCAGTTTTTTGTAAATACTCACATAATACTCTAAGAGTTTGCGTTGGTGCTCTTTATCATTTTCCTGGTGAGCATCTATCATCACATGGTACAAAAGCAAAACATACGGCATTGTTTCCGAAGTAAGAGGATATTCTCCTTCATTTCGAATACTATTGCCCTCACCGAGATAGTTGGTGCCCTCTTGGCTTAGTGAGTATACATGGAACAACTCATGATAGAGAACAGAAACATGATAAAAACCAAACCTATTTTTATACTGGTAATAAAAAGAGTTGGTGTCTTCGTAGTTTAAATCAACTATGAGTAAATCTTCACCGTCATATTCAGAAAATGTCCAAAACCAGTTAGTTATTAGTTCTAATTCTGATGATGCAAATTGATGCAATGAATCGTTCCGGTATAGTTCTATGTTTCTAAAACCTTGAACATCATTTTTTATTGCAATGTTTTTAGGTTCTTGTGGGGCAGCTGGATTAATATAAATACCTTTATTTTCATCGGTAATAATATAAATCGAAATTTCTCGTAAACCATTAAAACTAGGCCATAAAATGTCTATGTCTAGTTCAGCTTTTAATAAATGGGTAATAAACTCTTGTTCATTTTCGGTTAAAACTTCAAGATAAATATCTTCTTCCTCTTGGTTGGTTCCGTCAATATCTGAAATCACTTGTTGTTCACAGGAAAGGAGAACGCAGCTTGCAACGAAACATAAAACAACTCGGAACTTTGTCAATATAATTAGTAATCTCATTTCTTTTAAAATCTACGTCAATGAATTCATTTTATACTTATTAGCACTGATATTAAAAGTATTAAAAAAAATTAGAATTGTATTAATACATCTTTATACCCCTCATTTGATAAGTTTAGCCCTATAAATGGTATCTAACTTGGGATATTTCTTAATAAAGTCATCCAAATCTTTGTACATTAAATCGAGGTTGTTCATGGTCGTGTCAGCATAGTTGTCGTATAGGGCTTCCAACACTTCCATACCTATGGTGACTTTGCCAAAAGTGGGAAATCCGGTCACGTCATTATAATGTAAGGTGTCTAATCGGTTATTGTCGTTAAGATTAATGAACAAATCCCTCCCTCGTGAGTTTTTTCCGCCTCGAGCAAAACTTAGGGTGCCTTTATAATTTCCTTGAACAACAGGCTCATCGGGTACTTTAAATTTACCCCATCTTTGATAAATGATTTTGTTATTCCCTCCAAACTGGGCAACAAAACCAGGGTTCACACGATAGAACAGCGTATTTTCAAAATAATTTGTTTTCACTAGTTGATAAAATCTATCAACCGCTTTGGGGGATAGCCTACGTTCTATTTTAACCTCAAAATTGCCTTTAGAAGTTTCAAAGCGCACGGAAAAGAGGGCGGGAATTTCGAATCTGTCCCAATTGGATTTAAATTTGGTGGTGGCGCAGGCGGTCATTAGCATAACGGTTAAGCCAATCGATATTATTTTTCTCATCTCGTATTCGTATAGAATGCATTTAAAAGTACAGATATTCTTACTAATTATTTTAATCTCCTATTTTTGTTGTTGTGAGCGATGTCTTAACTAAATATCTTCCTGAAAGGGCGGTGGAGCCTTGTTTTGAATTGATCAAGAGCAATGGGGTCAATCTTAAAATTGTAAACCATCGTGTGACGAGGCATGGCGACTACAGAAGATTGCCCAATGGCTTACATCAAATAACAGTAAATGCATCTTTAAATAGATATCGTTTTTTGATTACGTTAGTTCACGAAATTGCCCATTTGGTAGCTTTTGAGAAATTTGGCCGTCGAATTAAACCCCATGGCTTGGAATGGAAACGTACATTTCAACATTTGATGATTCCTTTTATTAGGCCGGAAATTTTTCCAACAAAATTGCTGCCGGTCATTGCGCAACACTTTAAAAACCCCAAAGCGAGCAGTAGTACGGATGCTAATTTGGCAATTGCCTTAAAAGCCTTTGATGAGGTACAACAGAAAGACGAATCTTACGTTTTTGAATTACCGATTGGTAGTACCTTTAGGATTTATAACGGTAAGCTTTTTCAAAAAGGAAAAAAACGGGTAAAACGTTATGAATGTATAGAACTTGCTACGGGTAGATTATATTTGTTTCAGCCCAATGCAGAAGTAGAATTAATTAGTGATTAAAATATAAGCATGAATAAAAATTATTATGCCGTATTAATGGCAGGCGGAGTGGGGTCTCGTTTTTGGCCAGTAAGTACAACTGATAATCCAAAGCAGTTTCATGATATGTTGGGTACGGGTGATACTCTTATCCAAAAAACCTTTTCTCGACTTAATAAGTTTATTCCTACGGAGAATATCCTGATTTTAACGAATGAACGTTATAATGATTTGGTATTGGAGCAATTACCGCTAGTGAAACAAGAACAAGTGGTTTTAGAACCCGCAATGCGTAACACCGCACCCTGTATACTATATGCGGCATTGAAGATTCAAAAAATGAATTCTGATGCAGTAATGATTGTTGCACCAAGTGATCATTGGATTGAAGATGAACAAGCTTTTCAGAATGATGTCATAGCTTGTTTTGAAAAGTGTGAGAAAGAAGATGTGCTTTGTACGTTGGGCATTCAACCGGCTTACCCAAATACTGGCTTCGGTTATATTGAGTATGAAAAGGGTGATGAAAATCAAATTAAAAAAGTAGCACAGTTTCGTGAAAAACCGGATTTAGCCACGGCAAAAGAATTTTTAGCACAAGGTAATTTTCTATGGAATGCAGGTATTTTTATGTGGAGTGTAAAAACGATAGTAAACGCCTTCGAAAAGTATCAAAAGGTACAATATGATTTGTTTGATTCAGGAATGTCTTCTTATAATACAAATGAAGAATCGGCATTCTTAA
>CAYGUO010000014.1:11651-13657 GCA_964353095.1 uncultured Flavobacteriaceae bacterium
CGTGAGCACTATTGTAAACGCATTTAAAACGTTTCAAGGGGCGCAATTTGAATTGTTTCAGAATGGATTGTCATGCTATAACACTTCTGAAGAACAAGCGTTTATCGCTGAGAATTACCCAAAAGCAGAAAACATTTCGATTGATTATGCTATCTTGGAAAATTCGAAGGCTATATTTACCCTACCAGCAACCTTTGATTGGAACGATTTAGGCACTTGGGGTGCCTTGTATGAAAAGTTGGATAAAGACAAAGAGGAAAATGCTACCGTGAATGCTAAATCACTATTGGTTGATGCAAAAGGGAATATGATTCGCACCGCCAAAGGCAAAATAGTAGTGGTTGATGGCTTGGAAGATTATATTATCGTTGATAAAGATGATGTTTTATTAATTTACCCAAAGTCAAAACAACAAGATATTAAAAAGGTACGTGGACAAGTACAAAGCGCGTTTGGGGACCAGTACGCATAGACTATGAGCGAAAATCTGTTTGAAGAAAAGACCACCCCGTCCACTCCTGATAGTGGAGAGGATATTAAAAGAGACTTCAAGGGCTTATTGGGTAGTGCACAAAAATTTCTTTTTGAGCTATTGGAAATACGCAGCAATACCGACCCTGTAGCGACTAAAGAATCAATCATTGCAGATATAGCCTTTAAAGGCCATACCTCTTGGATTTTGATTTGTTCCATTTTTATTGCGTCCGTTGGATTGAACGCAAATTCAACCGCGGTGGTTATCGGAGCGATGTTAATTTCTCCACTAATGGGCCCTATTTTAGGTATGGGGCTGTCTTTGGCTATCAATGATATTGATATGCTTAGGCGTTCTCTCAAGAACTTTACCGTAATGGTAGTGCTGAGTGTGCTTACTGCCTTTCTTTTCTTCTATTTATTTCCTTTACGTGACGAATCTTCAGAGTTATTGGCGCGTACCGCCCCTGATATTCGTGATGTTTTGATCGCATTTTTTGGTGGTCTTGCGCTTGTTGTCGCAAGAGCAAAAAAAGGTACTATTGCTAGTGTCATCTTTGGCGTCGCCATTGCTACGGCGCTGATGCCCCCTTTGTGTACCGTTGGATTTGGTTTGGCCATAGGCAAACCCTTATATGCGTTAGGGGCCATGTATCTTTTTACCATCAATACCATTTTTATTGGTTTGGCTACTTTTTTGGTCATCAAGTACCTTCGTTTTCCCATGGTGCGCTACGCGAATTCAAAAAGAAGACGTCTTATCGCCCGTTTGGCTTCTTTGGTCGGTTTGGCAGTGATGATTCCTGCAGGAATCACTTTTTATGATGTTTTACAAGAATCACTGTTTAGAAAACAAGCACAAGAGTTTTTGGCGGATACTGTAGAGATTTATCAGTTTAATGGAAATGGCAGGTATGAAAACGACCTTACAGATATTCATTTTGATGAAAAATTAGGCTCCTATCTTGAAGTAGCTATTTTAGGTACGGAAGAGGTGCCAGAAAATATTGTAAATACATGGCGAAACAAGAAAAACACCTTTTCTAGGTTGGTTGATTCTGAGTTAAGGGTACTGCAAGGAGGGCGTGATGACTCAGAGCAAAAATTTAACTACGTAAATGAATTGTACGAGTCTAAAAAAGCGGAACTCTTAACCAAAGACGAACGTATTAGGGTGCTTGAGGAAGAAGTGGATAATTTAGGCAAATACGCTTCTAGAAGCATACCCTTTGAAGAAATAAGCAATGAAGCCAAAGTATTGTATAAAAATTTGGCTGGATTGGGCTTTTCGAATCGAGTGCAAACAGATTTTAAAAAACAGGATACGGTATCCATTTTTGAAGTAAAACTGAAAGCAGGATTGCAAACCGATGCTAAACAAGCAGAGTTAAAAGCGGTAGCTGATTGGTTAAAAGTGAGACTTCAAGACAGCACCATCCAGATTCGCGAAGTGGAGTAAGATTGCCGGAGGCAGCATTTAGTGGCTATGAGTTAGTAGCTCAGCGTTCAGAACTAGATTGGAAGATATGGAT
>CAYGUO010000014.1:13757-30033 GCA_964353095.1 uncultured Flavobacteriaceae bacterium
TTAGTGGCTATGAGTTAGTAGCTCAGCGTTCAGAACTAGATTGGAAGATATGGATGATTTTTTAATTTCCTTAAACCTTAAACCTTAATTCCGTTCCTCAATATACATCTGGCGAACCTTTTTAAATAGTTCAGAAGAATACACAAAGTCGGTTACTGCTTGATTGTCTGTTTTAAATATCTCTTTTTTAGTACCCTCCCATTCTTTATGTCCGTTTTTAAGAAAAATAATCTTTTCGCCAATTTCCATTACGGAGTTCATATCATGGGTGTTGATGACTGTGGTAATATTATATTCTTCGGTGATTTCCTTAATTAAATTATCAATTAATATGGCCGTTTTAGGGTCAAGGCCTGAATTGGGCTCATCGCAAAATAAATATTTAGGATTCATTACAATAGCTCTAGCGATGGCAACTCTTTTTTGCATTCCCCCAGAAATTTCAGAAGGATACTTTTGATGGGCATCAACTAGGTTAACACGTTGTAAAACCTCATCAACGCGATCTTTCATTTCTCCTTTGCCCCGTTTGGTGAACATATCCATAGGAAACATAACATTTTCTTCAACTGTCATAGAGTCAAAAAGGGCGCTACTTTGAAATACCATACCCATTTCTTGCCTAAGGTCTCGTTGTTCGTTTGTTGAAAGCTCAGCGTATGATTGGCCGCTATATCTAATATCACCTTCTTCAGGTGTAAAAAGGCCTAATAAACATTTTAAAAAAACCGTTTTACCGGAGCCACTTTGACCTATAATGAGGTTCGTTTTACCTTGGTCAAAACAGCTGGACACCCCTTTTAAAACATGGGTGTCACCGAACGATTTATGTAAATTATCTACCTCTATCATTGCCCAAGTAATAATTGTGTTAGTACATAGTTCAAAATAATGATGACCACACTTGTCCAAACAAAAGCCGTAGTACTTGCTTTACCAACTTCTAGGGCACCGCCTTTCATATAAAAACCATGAAACGAAGGTACTGTTGCGATAACAAAGGCAAAGACATAGGTCTTAATAAAGGCATAGGTTACATGAAAAGGGATAAAATCAAGTTGTAGTCCTTGAATAAAATCACCACTGGGGGCGTAGTTGCCAAAAACGGCCGCTACCCATCCACCAAGAACCCCTACATACATGGCAACCGCCACTGCAAAAGGATAAAACATCATGGCAATAATTTTAGGGAAAACGAGATAGTTCAGTGAATTGACCCCCATAACCTCTAGGGCATCAATTTGTTCTGTAACCCGCATTGTGCCTATGCTTGAAGTGATGTAAGACCCTACTTTTCCTACCATAATTATCGATGTGAATGTAGGCGCAAATTCAAGTATTACAGATTGTCTGGCAGCAAAACCAATAAGACTTTTTGGAATTAATGGACTTGTAAGGTTGAGTGCCGTTTGTATGGTGACAACTCCACCAATAAAAAAAGCGATAAAAATGATGATACCCATTGAGCCATAGATGAGTTCATCTATTTCTTTCAAAATTAGGGTTTTCATGATTTTCCATTTGGTGGGTTTTTTAAAAACCTCCCAAACCATTAGAAAATATTTGCCAACGGCAGCCAGATGCTTCATATGTGAACGAGTGCTTCAATTGTAAAAATACTAATATTGCTTTGTATTTAACCTTGAATTAATCTTTTAAAACTTTTAATTGATAGCTTTGTTACCTTGAAACTTTGATAATGAAAAAATTAAATCTAGTTGTTATAGGTTGTTTTTTAATTTGTAGTTGTTTGACTATTAATGCACAACGAAAAACAAAAAATAAAGAAATTATTGTCAATACGATTGAGCAGACCGCTCCAAAATTAGTCGTGGGTATTGTTGTAGACCAAATGCGATATGATTACCTGACCCGTTTTTGGAACCACTATGGTGAAGGCGGATTTAAAAGGTTGGCGAATCAAGGCTTCAATTGTAAAAATCATCATTTTAATTACGCTCCTACTAGTACGGGTCCAGGTCATGCTTCCGTGTATACGGGTACTACGCCAGGTACTCATGGGGTAATTGGTAACAATTGGTATGATAAAATCTCGGATAAAGAAGTGTATTGCGCATCAGATGATGCATATACTTCGGTTGGTACTACAAGTGATGCTGGTAAAATGTCACCGCATAGAATGTTGACTACAACAATTACGGATCAGTTGCGCTTACATACTCAAATGAAAGGCAAAACTATAGCTATTGCCCTTAAGGATAGAGGGGCTGTCTTGCCTGGTGGCCACATGGCCAATGCAGCGTATTGGTTTGAGGGTGCTGACACTGGTAAATGGATTACCAGTTCCTTTTATATGGATGCCCTACCAAGTTGGGTGACCAGTTTTAATGCATCAGGAACTGCGCAAAGCTATAAAAAGGCGTGGACCACTTTGAAAGATATCAACACCTATGTGGAAAGTGGACCGGATAACAATACGTATGAAGGTCTTTTTGAAACAGAGACCACACCAACATTTCCACATAGTACACCAAACTTATTAGATAAAACCCGTGATTTTGAAATTATTAAAGCAACGCCTTTTGGAAATAGTATTACTACGGATTTTACTATTGAAGCCTTGAAGAATGAAGATTTAGGGCTAGATAACATTCCAGATTTTTTAGCAATCAGTTATTCAAGTACAGATTATGTAGGTCATAAATACGGGGTCAACTCAAAGGAAATCCAAGACACTTATTTGCGATTAGATCAAGATCTAGAGCGGTTATTGAATAGTCTTGATAAAGAAGTGGGAGCGGGCCAATATACCGTGTTTTTAACTGCAGATCATGGTGCGATTAACGTACCGGCGTACTTGAAAGACCAAAAAGTACCAGCCGGTTATGTGAATATGGCTACCATGAAAGCGCGATTTAATGAGTTTTTAAAGTATAAGTACGGTACTACTGATTTGGTGAAAAATATTAGCAACAATCAGGTGTTTTTAGATAGAAAGGTAATCAATAACCTTGATATGGATTTAGATGATGTACAAGAAGAGATTGCCTTTGAATTTCAGCGATATGGTGCTATTGACAAAGTATTTACAGGGCATCAAATGTGGCAAAATGAATATACAAAAGGGATTCCCTATATCTTACAAAATGGATGGCATCAAAAACGTTCTGGTGATGTGCTTTTTGTGCCAAAACCAGGATTCATAGCGTACTCTAGAACAGGTTCAACGCATGGTTCGCCAATGATTTATGATACCCATGTGCCGCTATTGTTTTATGGTAACGGTATCAAACCAGGCAGTACGGTCAACCGCACTGAAATACCAGATATTGCGCCAACAATCGCAAGTATGCTGGGCATAGCCTTCCCCAATGGGGCCACGGGTCAACCTATTGTTGAGGTGTTGGATTAATTTTTAAAAGTTACCTATTGAAGTAACGATTATATTAAAACTTAATATTAGGTTATTTTTATAAAATTAAAATCTTGTTCAAGAATTTTCATTAGTCGGTTTTATCTGGTCAGTGTACTCCGCTGTATAACAGGTCATTTTTACGATAACCCCTTCTTTTGCTCCGTTTGATTGCGCTTTAAAAGTACCGAGATATGTTACGTCTTTCTATCAATATCAACGTCTAACTCTTCCGCTATTTCTCAAATCAAGTTCTACTCATCAGTTTCTCCGGATTGCCTCTTTCCACCGGGAATATAGTATTTGGTTTTCCCTTTAGATTTTGTGCTTAGAATCTTCCCATTTTTGATTGCTATAAACGCGATTTTATCGACTTCTTTCATGCTTTTAATTTGTTGAAGATTCCCTTCCAACGTAATTGCCGTATAAAACCCCCTTCAGCTCGGTTCACAAAACGCTCTTTACGCCGAAACCAAGCGTTCAAATAACTGAAAATACCTTGTATGTACAGTCTAGGGCTTTTGGCCTGCAGCGCCATTTTAAGCAGTGCCAGTTTGGCCAATACGATGCCGTACCGCATTTTGTATAGGGCTTCCCCTTTGGCCTTATAATTTTTAGTGCTATACCCATGGCCAGTGGGCCGTAAGTGTTTTACCTTTAATTTAGGGTCGGTGAGCGTTTCAAATTGGTGAAATTTTGCCAAAAGTACATCAACCGTATCCCAACCTGTGGCGGGGCGCAAACCGCCAATTTTTTTAAAACAGTCTTTGTGGTATAGTTTTATGGGGCCGCGAATGTGGGTTTTATCAGCAATGGTTTCATACACCCAGTTATTTCCCTTTTTAACGTAGAGTAATCCTGAACACATACCCAGCTTCCAATTGCTCTGAAAATGGTTTCTCATTTGTTCAAAATAATAGGTTGGGAGAATAAGGTCAGCATCAAATTTGCCTATTAAATCATAGTTGGCAGCCTGTTGTAAGCCAAAATTGAAGGTGTCCACTACTTTTTTACCAGGAATGTGTTCATTAGTACTCTTACGCTGAAACACCTTTATCCAGTGATATTTTTGACTATATGAGGTGGCTATTTTAAAAGTGTCGTCAGAAGAGTTATCATCAACAATAATTAGTTCTTCCGGTGCTTGTGTTTGCGCTACAAAAGACGCCAAACAAGCTGTTAAAAACTGTTCTTCATTATGTGCAGGAATGATAACGCAGATATGCATCTGCTAAAATTCCAAAAAACAAAGCACAAATCCCAAATTAATAGGAGTTAATGTATTTTGCCGTGCACTCTCATCGGATTAAAGTCAAAAAGGAGTAGTGCGAAATTGGTGTTTGAATTTTCTTAGTTGTTATCTCTAACGGCGTAAACCAAGTAATACCTATTGGTGAAGTAGCGTAACAAAGGCCGGAAACCAATTTTTTTTGTTGGGTTGGTCCATTTAACGGAATCAACTATTTTCCAACCTGCTTTTTCTAGGAGCCAATCAAATTGCCAGTCTTCAAATTCGTGGTAATGCCGGTCCCATGGGTCTGTTTTACTTCGGTAAGCTGAGGCGAACCATAAGCGCATTGGAATACTGGCAACTAGCTTATCCGCTCTAATCTCTTTTAAAACATTGAACGGGGCAATTAAATGCTCAAATATTTCGAAGGCTGTGACAACCTCGGCGTTCGAGCCCATAACGCTTTTAAAGTCAATATCTAAGTCTTCACCTATGGTGTTTTCAATATGATAGCCTTCTGCTTTCATAATTTCAGAAAAAGGATTTTTAACTCCTAAATCTAAAATAGTAGCGTCTTTAGCGATATGCTTTTTAAGAAAATCAAGAGTAATGCGATACCGTTTGTGTGGATATTTGCCTTCGTACATAGCAGCGAAATTCTAAAAAACAAATGACAAATTCCTAAAAAGTACTCAAAAAGATTATAGCCATGCTAAGGTTACCTCCAGCCTTTTCAAAAGGCAGCTAAAATAGAAAGCTAAGGAAGTCGACTGCGCTCAACCCAACTAAAGTTGTTTTTAATACCGATACACTATGGCATTAACGTTCATTCCTGCACCTACACTGGCAAAAATGACAACATCTCCTTTGTTTAATACGTGACCAGAAACATACCCATTACGTACACGGTCATATAAAATTGGAACAGTGGCTACCGAATTGTTTCCCATATCTTGAATGATCATGGGCATAGCGCCATCTGGAACCTCTTTACCGTACAGTCTGTAAAAACGCTTGATAATGGCCTCGTCCATTTTTTCATTGGCTTGGTGAATAAAAATCTTTTTGACCTCATCGATACCAACCTCGGTTTTATTGAGACAATCAGCCATGGCTTGCGGTACGTGAGAGCATGCAAACTCATAAATTTTTCGCCCATGCATTTTAATATAACGGGTGTCTTTACATCCGTTTTGATCATTTGTTTTATCAAAAAACAGGTAATACGCTTCCTCATTGGCATGGGTCTGACTTGCATGGCCCAATAGTTCACCTGAATCGCCGTCAGCTTCTAAAATACAAGCCCCAGCACCATCTGAGTAGATCATGCTATCCCTATCGTGCGGATCAATGACCCGCGACAGTGTTTCACCACCAATAATCAAGCACTTCTTTGCCATTCCACTTTGAATGAAGGCTTTTGCCTGTATCACTCCTTCAATCCAACCAGGACAACCAAAAAGGATGTCATAGGCAACACAAGAGGTATTCTTAATTTTCAGCAAATGTTTTACTCTAGTGGCCAGAGAGGGTAGGGTGTCTCCTTGAATTTTGCCTGTTTCAATATCTCCAAAATTGTGAGCAAAAATAATATAGTCCAAGGCTTCCTTGTCAATGCCGGCATTTGCAATGGCTTTTTCTGCGGCCAAGAAACCAAGGTCAGAGGTTTTTAAGTCTGCTTTGGCATATCTGCGTTCGGCAATGCCCGTGATTGCCTGAAATTTTTCGATAATTGTTTCGTTCGAATAATCAAATTCGCTACCATCAGGGCTCAGAAATCGATGGTTTATAAAGTCATCATTGGTAGCTATAATCTCTGGTAAGTAACTGCCTGTTCCTGTAATTCCTATTTTCATATTTGGTCAGTGAAAACTAGTGTTGTTTGTTCAAAATGTTGTGTAATGTACAAAATACGGGAAAGCTCTTGTAATTGTTATGCATGCATAATAGTTGTTACGATACTCAACCAATTGTTTGTTGGTTATACCGAAGTAAAAAGCCCATGATCAATTAATGAAAATGGGCTTTATGGCTTTATTTGCAGCTAAAGCTATGCTTCGGCATAGGCTTCAATTGGGGTGCACGTGCAAATTAAATTACGATCCCCAAAAGCTTCATCTGTTCTTCGAACCGATGGCCAAAATTTGTTTTCTCCAACAAATGCTAAGGGAAAAGCAGCTTTTTCACGGCTATAAGGAAACTCCCAACGGTCAGATGTGACCATGGCCAAGGTGTGTGGAGAATTTTTTAGAACGTTATTGGGTTCTTCAAGTACCGCAAGATCAATCTCTTCACGAATAGCTATCATGGCATCACAAAACCTATCCAACTCGGCTAAACTTTCACTTTCCGTAGGTTCGATCATCATGGTGCCTGCAACCGGAAAAGAAACCGTTGGTGCATGAAAACCATAATCCATCAATCTTTTTGCGATATCGGTTACTTCAATACCATGCTCTTTAAATGGTCTGCAGTCAATAATCATTTCATGTGCGGCACGACCTTGTTCACCTGTATAGAGCACATCATACTTTCCGTTTAATCGCTCTTTGATGTAATTCGCATTTAAAATAGAAATTCTAGTCGCATCGGTGACTCCCTTTGCACCAAGCATTTTAATATATCCGTAAGAAATTAAACAGGCTAAGGCACTGCCCCAAGGAGCTCCAGAGATGGCTGTAATGGCATGTTCACCACCTGTTTTAATAACTGGATTGGAAGGTAGAAAAGGTTTTAATTGCGGCGCAACACATATTGGCCCAACACCTGGTCCACCTCCACCATGCGGAATCGCAAAGGTTTTGTGCAGGTTCAAGTGGCAAACATCAGCCCCGATCGTTGCAGGGTTGGTAAGCCCTACCTGTGCATTCATGTTAGCACCGTCCATATACACTTGACCGCCATGATCATGTATTAATTTGGTGATATAGCGTATAGAAGATTCAAAAACCCCATGTGTTGATGGGTAAGTAACCATCAAAGCGGCTAAGTTTTTAGAATGTAAGATGACTTTTTCTTCAAGGTCAAGTACATCAATATTTCCGTTTTCATCTGTTTTCGTTACCACTACCTGCATACCGGCCATCACTGCTGAAGCAGGGTTGGTACCATGTGCTGATGCGGGAATGATACAAATATTCCGGTGTGACTCCCCACGGTCTTCATGGTAGGCGCGGATAGTCATTAGACCAGCATATTCACCTTGTGCTCCTGAGTTGGGTTGCAAGGAGGTAGCTGCAAAACCGGTTATAATGTTTAACTGTTCTTCCAGTTCTTTTAAAATTAATTGATAGCCTTTGGCTTGGTCTAGCGGTACAAAAGGGTGGATATTGCCCCAACTGGTCCAGCTTAATGGTAGCATTTCAGAAGCAGCATTTAATTTCATGGTACAGCTGCCCAGAGAAATCATGGAATGATTTAATGCCAAATCTTTTCTTTCCAATTTTTTGATATAACGCATCAGCTCTGTTTCGGAATGATACGTATTGAAAACAGGTTGTTCTAAAAAAGTAGATTGACGTTGTAACGCATTCGGAATGACGTTCTTTAGTTCGTTTGGATGTGTTACTTCATCAGAAAGGCCTTGTGATTCTGCAAAACACGCTAATAATGGTTTGATGTCTTTTTCAAGAAAGGCTTCATTTATGGAAATGGAAACGGTTTCATCATCAATATAATTGAAATTGATTCCCCTTAATTCGGCACTTGTTTTTAGTTGCTGTGCGCTTTTGACCTTTACTTGTATCGTATCAAAATAGCTGGAATTATGTTGCTCAAAACCCATGGATTCTAAGAGTTGGGCAACCCATTTAGCGTTGTTGTGTACTTTGTTCGCAATAAATTTCAATCCTTCCGGACCGTGATAAACCCCATACATACCTGCCATAACGGCCAATAGTACTTGTGCGGTACAAATATTTGAAGTTGCTTTATCACGCTTAATATGTTGTTCCCTAGTCTGTAATGCCATTCGCATTGCAGGGTTGCCATCGGTGTCTTTGGTCATACCTATAATTCGACCAGGTATGCTACGTTTATAAGACTCTTTTGTCGCGAAAAATGCTGCGTGAGGACCTCCGTAACCCAAGGGGATTCCAAAACGTTGGGTTGTGCCCACCACAACGTCAACACCCCATTCCCCTGGAGGTGTAAGCGCGACCAAACTCAATATGTCAGCAGCAACAGCAACTTTTATGTCTTTTGCCTTGGCTTGATCTACAAAATCGGCATAATCATGTACTTGACCATGTTTGCCAGGATATTGTAAAATAGCACCATAGAAATCTTTTGAAAAATCAAATTTTTGATGATTGCCAACAACCAATTCAATACCTAAAGGGGTAGATCTAGTTTGCAAAAGACTAAGAGTCTGTGGCAGAATTTCTTCAGAAACAAAAAACTTGAGAATACCGTCTTTTTTCTGCTGACGACTTCTTACATCATACAACATGGTCATGGCCTCAGCAGCAGCAGTGCTTTCATCTAAAAGTGATGCATTTGCCAGTTCCATTGCGGTTAAATCACAAATCATGGTTTGGTAATTCAGTAAAGCCTCCAAACGCCCTTGCGCAATTTCGGCTTGGTAGGGTGTGTAAGCGGTGTACCAACCTGGATTTTCGAGAATATTTCTTTTAATAACAGAAGGTGTTAAGCTTTCATGGTATCCCAAACCGATATACGATTTAAACACTTTGTTTTCACCTGCTAAGGTTTGCAAATGACTTAAAAACTCATGTTCACTCATTGCATCGGCCAAACTCAATTGCTCTTTTAGACGAATATCGTTTGGAATGGTCTGATCAATGAGTTCATCCAAATCTTTTACGCCAACGATTTCGTACATTTTCTGTAAATCTTGTTCACGGATGCCGATATGGCGCAATGCAAATTTTTCTGTGTTCATACTTTCTAGAAATAAAGTGTACAAAATTAGGTATTAATTCTATGAAAATCGTGATTTTTAGCTTTGTAGGATTGAAAGTTTTTAACTGATAATCAACCATCTGAACAGATTGATTAGTTTTGTTTAATGCGGGGAATCAAGCGCTTTTTTGATTTTTATTTAGATGCTAGTATTCATGTGGCTTCGTCGGTCTTTGTCTTATATGTTGCTACGGTTAAAATCATTGAAACTTCAACAAATTGGCAACTTTCAGGCTTTCTTTTTTTTGGTACTATCGTATGTTATAATTTTATTAAATACGGTGTAGAGGCAGAAAAGTACGTTATCGTGTCAAATCCGTACCATAGAATCATTCAAATTTTTAGTTTTCTAAGTTTTCTTCTGGCAGCATTTTTTTTCTGGAGCTTGGCAGCCCAGCTTTGGCTTTCGATTTTCATATTAACGTGCCTTTCTGCGTTATATGCACTACCTTTTTTGGGAACGAACAAAAATTTAAGAAGCCTTGGAGGGTTGAAAATCTATTTGGTGGCTTTGGTCTGGACTGGTTGCACCTTTTATTTACCCATACAAGAAGCAGTATTGCAATTCAGAAACGATTTTCTGATTTTAGGAATTCAGCGGCTGTTGTTAGTGTTGCTATTGTTGTTTCCATTTGAAATCCGTGATTTACCTTTTGATGCCAAAGACTTAAGGACACTTCCGCAACGTATTGGCATCAAAAAAACAAAAGAGCTGGGTTATCTTTTATTGATAGGGTGGTTTGGGCTTACGTTCTTTAGGGACGGGGTCACTGCTTCAGAGTGGTCTTTTCGTTTCCTACTTGGTATCTCATTGGTATTCGCTTTGCTGTTTGCGCAAACACAGCGCAATAAATATTATACCTTGTTTTGGGTAGAAGCTATACCAATAGTGGCTTTTTTGTTTGTATGGGGTTGGAGAAACCTATTTTAAAAGTGCTTTTCCAGCTCTTTTTTCATCACTTCTTTGTCTTTTTCTGGCAGCACATGCAAGTCTGCCTGTTTACAGAGTGTGGTGAACTTGGTATTTTTTTTGGTAAATAGTGCGCAGGCTTTACAAATGAATACGTGCAATTTGAATTTCACTATTTGCCAAGTAGTTGCCTCGTTGTATTGGGATTTGTTGCAGATGTCTGCCGCTTCTTCACAAGAAATCATCATAATTAAAACCAATTTTGATTCATGCAGCCCATCAAGGCCGTTCGGGCTCTATGTATCATTACCCATAAGTTGGACGGATTAATGCCCAATTCATTACAAATATCTTCAGTACTTATGCCTTGTATTGTTTTCATGGTAAAAACCAAAGATTGTTTTTTCGGTAATTTCGAAATACAATCTTGTATGGCCAAGCCCAGTTCTTTATTTTCAATCGTTTCGTCTCCACCTTTACTAAAAGGGTCTGCAACCCGTTCTTCTAACCAATCGCCCTCATCTTCTGATGTGGTATTGTAGCTCATTCGAACCTCGGCTTTGCCTTTTTTGGAATTTGTTTTTCTATAATGGTCAATGACCTTTCTTTTTAAAATGGCAATTAACCAAGTACGTTCCGCAGCATCACCTTTATAATTTTTAGCAGATTTTAGGCCTGCAAAAAAAGTTTCTTGCACGAGGTCTTTTGCAATTTCAGCATCACTAACACGAGTTATTGCATAATTGAATAGGTAATCAGCATAGCTGTCTATCCAAGTATTAGGATTTAATTCGTGAAGGGGCATAGTTGTTTTTCGGTGTATCAAAGTTACAGGTGTTAAGTTAGAGATATTTTTTTTCGTTACAAACGACTTTAAAAAATATCACAAGAAGTTCACATAGCATGATTTTAGCAATGGATTAACATTTGTATTTATCCACATCAATAATTTATTTTACCATGTTTTAAGTTACCCTGGTTCAATTATTTGATGGTAACATGAAAGATCTACTGTTTTCAGGGATGGTTGCATAATGTCTACTTCTTAATTTCGTTGTATAAATTGAATTGTAAAACAGTTATGATAGCATTAAGAACATTTGATCTTAAAAAAACAATAGTATTTTACCTTTTTTTAATAAGTATTGCTTTACCAGTAAGTGCACAAAGCGACACGCTGTATTATAATGCTAGCTGGAAACCTGTGATAAGCGATAGCGCAAGCTTCTACAGGCCCCCAATTCAAAAAGAGGGTGATTTGTTTCATGTGAGGGATTATTATAAAAGCGGAAAATTACAAATGGATGCAGTTTCTGCAAAAGCAGATACAGATTTTTGGCAAGGCAAGGTGAGTTGGTACAACGAGGATGGCACCTTGTTTCAAGAAGGTAACTACATTAAAAACAGGTTGAACGGTGAGTTCGTTACCACTTTTATGGGTAAGAAGATAGTGGCAAACTATGAGAATGGCTATTTTATATCAGGCAAGCAGAATATACCTTCGGGAAGCATTCAGATTTTGACTGAAAAAAAAGGCGATTCTATTATTGAAAAGTTTTATCAAGATGACTTAAATGGTATTCGCTATGAATATTACGGAACAAAAACCAAATCTCGGGGACTGTCAAAATATTATGATGCAAAGGGGGAATTGATAGGGGAGAAAACACCATTACCCAATGGCTATTTTAAAGGGGTTGAGGTTTTTTACAATTATAATCCAATGCGGGTGAGGGATATCAACTATTACACTTTTGGAAATCTTCTTATTGGAGAGCGTTACTATGCCAACGGCCAAGCGCGGGAAAAAGTGTCGAAAGAGCCAGTTTGGTCAAAAACCTATTTTGACGAGAATGGTAAACAACTCGCCAAAGTGTCATATAGCTATGAAAATGAACGGTTAATGCCGCAGGAAGGCACGGAATTGTTCTTTGATTACGCCACCAAGTATCGTAAGATTTCATCTAAGGTAGTTACTTCAAGAGCTTACAGTAAAAGGGATTTAGTTGAAGAGAAGACCTTTTATCCATCTGGTCAGGTAAAAACAAAAACACAATATGCCAATAAGCAAAAAGAGTTACAGGTAAGCTATGATGAAAGCGGTCAAGAAACCAACAGGATGCAGTACAAAGGATATAATCCTTACAACGGCACAGAAATTTTAAAGGATAGAAAAGCCACTTATAAAGATGGGGAACTTGTGGAAGAGATTCGATACTACCCTGGTACGGAAATTGTCCAAAGTAAAAAGACACAAACTAAAGAAGTGTTTTACGACAAAGAAGGTAAAGTACTTGGCGAATTGGAAATGGAGTATAAAAACAAGTATGCCAAACCTATGAACGGCCAACGGTTCGTCATGGATTATAAGGATGGGGATGTGACCAGTATCGAAATTTTGAAAGATGGGTTTGTTACTAACCGTACTACTTACAGAAAAAGGCAATATGGCAAAGATGTTTATAAAACCTTTAGAAGTATTGAGGAGTATGATGACCGCAACTATAGAACAAGGCGAATGGAATTCTATAGTAATGGTAAGTTACAATCGGATATTTCATTTAAAAATTACAAAGAAGTTTCAGGAAAGTATTTTGATAAAGAAGGAAGCCAACTTGGAACTTACGATTATGAAAAAGAGCAAGGTAGTCTATATGAGTTCTTTCCGGAGTCTGATGAACTAAAAAGAATGGAAGTCCGGGAAAACGGTGAAATAACAAGGTTGAAACAATATGATTATGGTGCCAGATCTGACTATGGGGAGATAAATCCTGTATTGATTGAAGATATGGATGCCACTTGTTGTGCTTCGTATTACAGTCGTGAAGGTAAACTTATCGCTAAGCTTACGTATAAAGAAGGTAAACCATGGGATGGCCAATTATATGACAAAAACAAGCTCACGCTTTACACTTTTAAAGAAGGGGTGCGAAATGGGGTTTATCAAAAATTGGACTACTCTCAGCGGGTACTGGAAGAAGGTAACTTTGTGAACGATAAACAAGAAGGCATATTCAACTATTATAATTATCAGGGCAAGCTTACCAAGAAGGAGAACTATAGCGATGGTTACCTTGAAGGCACGGCTTATTATTACAATGAAGCAGGCAAAGAAATTGGCCGTATGCAATATGAAAAAGATAAGCCTGTAAATGGTAAACGGGTGACCTCCGCGTATCGTGATCAAATTCAGTATGAATTGTATAAAAATGGGATGTTGATAGAGCAGCAGTTTTATGGTGCTAACGGCAAGGTGCTGACAAAGAATTTGACAGGAAATAAAAAGCAGTCAATTGCGTATTTTAAGGATTCTGATAAAAAGAAATTAGACTACCTTACTTCAAATACCTATTTGGATGGTAAAGTGATTCGTTATGACGAAAAAGGAACTATCGTACATACCGCAGAATTTACCAACGGGAACCTAAAGAGCGGTACCGTACTCTTAAAAGGTGGCGAGGTAGGCTCTAACGTACATTACCTAAAGGTGTCCAAAAATAAAGATATGGTGAACGTAGAATTTTATGATTTAGAAAACAATAAGGTCTTTTCCGCAGAAGAAAATATCTTTTCTAAGGGTAGCGCGGTGTTTATGAAAAAACTCTACGTCTATATGGATTACCTAAGTGGGGATAAATTGTATTAAGACTTGGTTTTGAAATTAGAAAAAAGGGGCAGAGCTGTCAAAAGTTGCCCCTTTTTAATTGCGTAAAATTAAGATGCTGTCAGCAATCCGGCACGTTCCAGTAAGGCCTCTACCTTTGGTTCTGCCCCTCTAAATCTTTTGTACAAGACCATCGGGTTTTCTGTGCCTCCTTTTGAAAGTACGTGTTCCTTAAATTTGGTTGCCACCTCTTTGTTGAAAATTCCTTCTTCCTTAAAATAGGCAAAGGCATCCGCGTCCAATACTTCTGCCCATTTATAGCTGTAGTAGCCCGAGGAATATCCTCCTTGAAAAATATGGGCGAAAGAAGTACTCATGCACGTTTCAGGAGTATCGGGATATAGATTCGTTCCTTCAAAAGCTTTGGTTTCGAATGCTTTTACATCTGTAATCTCAGATGGGTCAGCACCGTGCCAAGACATATCCAACAATCCAAAACTCAATTGTCGCATGGTTTGCATCCCTTCTTGAAAAGTGGCGCATTCCATTATTTTTTGAACCAGTTCCATAGGGATGACTTCTCCGGTTTCGTAGTGTTTTGCAAAAAGTTCAAGTGCCTCTTTTTCATAACACCAGTTTTCCATGACCTGACTCGGTAATTCTACAAAATCCCAGTATACTGAGGTTCCTGATAAGCTAGGGTAGGTGGTGTTCGCCAACATACCGTGTAATCCGTGACCAAACTCGTGAAAGAGGGTGGTCACCTCGTTAAAGGTCAAGAGTGATGGTTTTGTAGGTGTGGATGGTGTGAAGTTGCACACGTTAGATATATGCGGACGCACGTTCTCACCATCTTTTTTCCATTGCGATTTAAAGGAAGTCATCCATGCACCGCCACGCTTGCCCGCCCTTGGATGGAAATCTGCATAGAACACAGAAATGAAATTTTTATCTAAGTCATAAACACGATAGGTCTTCACCTCTTCATGATATTTGTCTATATCGGATACTTCTTCAAACTGAAGTCCGAATAACTTCTCGGCGATTTCAAAAACCCCGTCGATTACATTCTCTAATTTGAAATAAGGTTTCAATTGCTCGTCATCTAGACTGAACAATTTTTGTTTCAACTTTTCCGAATAATAGCTGCCGTCCCATTTTTGTAATTGGTCTATACCATCTAATTCTTTGGCAAAATCTTCCAATTGTTTGAATTCGCGTTCTGCGGCCGGTTTTGCTTTTTCAAGAATTTCGTTTAAAAACGTATGCACTTTTTTTGGCGTTTCCGCCATGCGCTCTTCCAATACAAAATGGGCATGTGTCTTGTACCCCAACAAATTAGCCCGTTCATGACGTAACTTTACTATTTTTAAAACGTTTTCTTGGTTGTCCAATGCATCCCCTTTAAAAGATTTACTTCCAAAAGCCATAGAAAGTTCCTTACGGAGTTTCCTATTTGTGGCGTACTTCATGAAAGGAATGTAGCTAGGGTAGTCCAAGGTCAATAACCAACCTTCTTCCTTGCCCTTTGATTTTGCCAACTGTGCCGCAGCTTCTTTGGCCCCCTCCGGCAAACCATCCAAATCCGCTTCGTTGGTAATGTGTTTTTCGTATGTATTCGTTTCAGCTAGAACATTTTCACCGAATTTCAATTTTAGTTTGGAAGATTCGGCATCGATTTCCCGTAAACGTTTCTTTTTGTCTTCGGATAGATTGGCCCCATTACGACTAAAGCTTTTATAGCGTTTGTCCAACAGTGTATTTTGCTCTACCGAAAGGGTTAAACTTTCTCTCTGTTCGTAAACTGATTTTATTCTTTTAAACAATGCTTCGTTCAAGGTGATATCGTTTCCAAATTCAGAAAGTAAGGGAGAAATTTCTTGTGCTATTTTTTGGATTTCTTCGTTAGTCTCAGCTGAGTTGAGGTTAAAGAACACACTGGATATCCGATCCAATTGCTGTCCGGAAAATTCCAAGGCTTCAATCGTGTTTTCAAAGCTCGGCGCATCCGTATTTGACGTAATAGCATCTATTTCCGCTCGGGCATCTTCCATAGCTTTTTCAAAACGGTCAGCGACACCCTAGAAAGCAAAACAAAAACATCATCAAACCAAAAACCCATAGAGTTGTTTTGCTTACCACTTGGGTTTCTGCGCTATTCAATAACTTCCCTAAATAACACATTGAACGTTTGATGAACACAAAGAAAATATACCTGAAGGTAGTGGCATATTT
>CAYGUO010000015.1:0-29822 GCA_964353095.1 uncultured Flavobacteriaceae bacterium
CAGGAACGATTTTCGCTGGTATGCCCGCTAAAAAATTAAAAGACTTAAGTCCAGAGTTAAGCAAAGGTGAAATTGACCGTATTGCCAATAATTACGTTAATTACAGCAGTTGGTTTAAATAGTTGCTTAAGCTTAAACACAGATAATAGCTTTTTGAGCTAGAAATAGTTAATAATCCCTATTTTTATCCCTCCAAAAAAGTAAACAATGAATGCATATATTTTTCCAGGACAAGGTGCCCAGTTTGTAGGTATGGGGCTTGATTTATATGAGAAGTACCCAATTGCACAAGAGCTTTTTGAGCAAGCCAATGAAATATTGGGTTTTTCTATAACAGATAGTATGTTTGAAGGGGAGGCTGACGATTTAAAGCAGACTAAAGTAACCCAGCCTGCTATTTTTTTGCATTCTGTAATTATGAGTAAAGTAATGGGTGATAGTTTCAAACCTGACATGGTCGCTGGACATTCTTTAGGAGAGTTTTCTGCTTTGGCAGCAAATGGTGTATTAAATTTTGAAGATGGATTACGATTAGTTTCTAAACGCGCCCTTGCTATGCAAAAGGCCTGCGAGCATCAATCGAGTACCATGGCGGCTGTTTTGGGTCTAGAAGATGCTATTGTTGAAAAAATATGTGAGGAGATTTCTGGTATCGTAGTACCCGCAAATTATAATTGCCCGGGACAATTAGTTATTTCTGGTGCGGTTGATGCAGTAAATCTAGCTTGTGAAAAATTAAAGGAAGCTGGTGCAAGAAGGGCTTTGTTGTTACCTGTAGGTGGTGCATTTCATTCCCCTTTAATGGAACCCGCTAGAGAAGAATTGGCTGCTGCAATAGAAAATACAGTTTTCAGTGAACCTAGCTGTCCTATTTATCAAAATGTAACTACAACAGCAGTGACTGTTTCTAAAGAAATAAAGGAAAACCTGATTGCCCAATTAACAGCACCAGTGAAATGGACGCAGAGTATTCAAAATATGGTTGCTGATGGAGCAAAATCTTTTGTTGAAGTGGGTCCAGGTAAAGTGTTGCAAGGCTTAGTTAGAAAAATAGAGCCTTCAGTAGAAACGAGTTCGGCAGTATTAGAATAAAGACCAAAATTGATGAGTTATTGCACTTTATCCCAATAACTTAGATTTAAACCTTAAAGTTATTTGGTTGCTTTACTTTTTTGTAATATTGAAATTGCTCCAAACGTGTATTTGGAGTAAAAGATGCTTTGAAAAAAACAATATGAGAACAGTGCCCCATTCAAAGAGAAATCCAATGCTTGAAAAAGGAAGTTTAAAACATCGAACCCTAGGATTTTTCCTTTTTTTTGTAAGCTTGACTTCATTTTCTTTTGGTCAAATCGTATCAATTGGAGCTAGTGTGCCAGCAGCAAATGAAGCCGGCTTGGTCTCTGGTGAATTTACTATCCGGGTCTCAGGTGCCGTGGGTCTTCCTAGTTTGACTGTTTTTTTGAATTTAGATGTATCTAGCACCGCAACTTCGGGTGTCGATTTCACCGCGCTTCCTGCATCTGTTAACGTTCCTTTGACAGCAGCTGGAGATGGTCAAGTTCTAATAAGTTTGAATCCTGTACAAGACTTTTTTTTCGAACCAATAGAGGCTGTAATTTGGAATATTACTCCAAATGGTGCTACTTATTCCATAGATTCTTTAAATCCTTCTGCAACAGTTTCCATAGCTAGTGATGATATAGTGGGCATTGAAATAGATAACAATATTGGAACTACTAACGAAGGTGGCGGTACTGCGGATTTTGTATTTACCTTAACCAGTCAACCAACAGCAGCTGTGACCATTCCTATAAATTTATATGCGGCAGGTGAAACCTCGGGTCCTGCAAGTTTGGTGATTCCTCCAGCAGAATGGAATACTGGAGTTGTATTGACCATTACTGGAGTGGATGATACCATAATTGATGGTGATATTGTTGATACAATAAATACAGGCAATCCTTCCTCTTCAGATCCGGATTATGATGCGTTAACTGGAGCGGATGTCCAACAGTTGGTTGTAACCAATTTAGATAATGATTTTGCTAGTGTAGTAGTGACTCCAATAGTAGGCAATACCACGGAAGCAGGCGGTACTGCTAGCTTTAATTTTACTTTAACCAGTGAGCCGTCCGCAGCAGTGACGATACCTATAAACGGGTATGACCCTACAGAAGGTAGTGGTTCTCCAAATATCATATTAGATAATACAACATGGAATACAGGAGTTAATTTAGTGGTAATTGGATTGGATGATTTAATAGCTGATGGAGATGTTCAATACACCATAAATACAGGTTCACCCACTTCTACAGATACAGATTATAACGCGCTTTTAGCGAGCGATGTAGCACAATTATCAGTAACTAATATAGACAATGATATTGCTGGTGTCAACGTAACACCCGTTACGGGAACCACTACAGAGGCTGGGGGTACTACTACGTTTACATTTACACTTGATAGCGAGCCCACCTCAGCTGTAAGCATACCCATAACGGGCTACGATGTTACTGAGGGTAGCGGTGCTCCTAGCGTAGTTTTGGACAATACAAATTGGAATACTGGTGTTGATTTAGTGGTTACGGGTTTAGATGATATTATTGTTGACGGAGATATAGTATATGTTTTGAACACAGGCAGTCCTAACTCAACAGACCCAGCATATGATGCATTAACTGGAGCGGCTGTCTCGCAGTTAACAATAACCAATGAGGATAATGATATTGCAGGTATCAACGTAACACCTCTTGCGGGAATCACCAACGAAGCGGGAGATACGGCGACCTTTACCTTTACACTCGACACTGAGCCTGATGCGGCGGTAACGATACCAATAACAGGATATGATCCTACTGAAGGAAGTGGAGTTGCAAGCATTGTTTTAGATGACACAAATTGGAATACAGGTGTTGATTTGGTTGTTACGGGATTGGATGACACCATCGCTGATGGTGATATTACTTATATTCTAAATACAGGTAATCCTACCTCTACAGACCCTGCTTATAATCTATTGACAGGAGCTGATGTGTCTCAGTTAACCATAACTAACGATGATGATGATGTTGTCGGTATTAATGTGACACCATTAACAGGAATTACCACTGAAGGCGGAGGCAGTGCTACTTTCACTTTTACACTTGACAGCGAACCTACCGCGCCAGTTACGATACCGATAACAGGATATGATGCTACTGAAGGTAGCGGTGCTGCAAGTGTTGTTTTAGATGATACCAATTGGAATACAGGTGTTGATTTGGTCGTTACGGGATTGGATGACGCCATTGTAGATGGAGATATTACTTATATTCTGGATACGGCAAATCCTACATCTGCAGATCCAGCGTATAATGCACTAACGGGCGGTGCTGTAGCACAATTATCGGTAACAAATTCGGATGATGATTTTTTTGAGGTTCAAATTAGTGCCACTGTAGCGATAGCAAATGAAGTTGGGCCAACAACCGGTGCATTTACGGTAATACTTGATCAAGTTAATAATTCAGGTGCTGCTATCGCTATAAATTATACCGCAACAGGATCTGCTACAAGTGGCTCGGATTATATTGCCTTGTCAGGCTCAGTACTAGTTGGTGCTGGCTCACAAACGGGAATTATAACCCTAATCCCCATTGATGATACTGAAGTAGAACTTGATGAAACGGTTGTTGTAACCTTAGAGCCCGGAACTGGATATACCGTAGCAACGGCTAATTCGGATACTGTTACTATTATAAGTGAAGATTTGGATTCAATAAGTATTGATGATGTAAGTCTTTTAGAGGGAGATAGTGGGATACAAAATTTTATTTTTACCATAACTGTTGATGGCGGAAATAGTGCTGTTAATGATATTGAATTTAAGATAAACACTAGTGATGATTCTGCAGGAGGAGGTGATGATTATGTTGTTTTAAATGATTTAGATGGTATAATTAGTGCAGGAAATACAAGTACTACCGTTACAGTTCAAATTAATGGCGATGTTTTTACAGAGATGGATGAAACCTTTTTTGTAAATATTAGCGCTATAATTGGAGGATTAATAACAGATGGGCAAGGCTTAGGAACCATACTTAATGATGATCAAGATACTATAAGTATTAACGATGTAACGCTTCCAGAAGGAAATACGAGTACAACTAGTTTTGATTTTGTGGTAAGTGTTGATGGGGGTGCTACCGCTATAAATGATATTAATTTTAATTATTCAACGGCCCCCGATACAGCAAACTCTTCCGATAGTGATTATATTCAAATAACAAGTGCCTCAGGTATAGGGCAGATACTGGCTGGTGAGACAAGCACAATTGTCACTGTCTTGGTTAATGGCGATACCAAGGTAGAAGGTAATGAAACCTTTCTTGTGAATTTAAGTAATATCGTTGGAGCTATTGGTAATAGTATTCAAGCTAATGGTATTATCAATAATGATGACAGTGCTTCCCTAACTATCGAAGACGTTTCTGGTAATGAAAACGATGGTCCAATCGCAATATCTGTTGTTCTAGATAATCCTGTTCAAGATGGTTTTAGTATTAACGTATCAACAATAGATGGTACTGCCACCATTGCTAATAATGATTATACAGGTATAACAAATCAACAATTATTTTTTTCTGGTGTTGCTGGCGAAATAGAAACATTTGATGTTACCCCAAGCGCAGACAATTTGATTGAACCAGATGAGACCTTGGGGGTAATAATTTCAAATTTAGCAAATACACCCTTTACTGTTGCTATTTCTGATACGGCAGAAGTTACTATTTTAAATGATGACGTATGTTCGGCAGGTAGCGTAGCACCTGTAGGCAATGGAGACCAAACAGTTTTTTGTGACACCTTTAATAAAGATCTTGATGAGTACACAACCAGTATAGCTCCAACAGGGGCAATACTTAAATGGAGTACTGTAAATACGGGGTTAGATGACATCAGTACTCATTTAGGAAATCCGGTAGTGAGCGTTGCCGGAACCTATTACGGTTTCTTTTTTGATGCCATTAATAATTGTTCCAGTCCGGCGTTGGAAATAACGATTACTTCAAGTAACACACCTTCCTCAGGCACAGCAACCAATGCTGCCGCTTGTAATGTAGCTGGTAATGGTGGTCTAACGAGTATTGATTTAGATAATCAACTAGCTGGTGCAGATATCGGTATATGGTCAATTATTGATGATCCTTCTAATGGTAATATGTCAATAGGGGCAAACAATATTGTCGATTTTATGGGTTTAACTGTTGGCAATTATATATTTCGGTACACTACCACAGAAGCCGTAGCTCCTTGCGGTAATCAGTTTACCAATTTAACGGTAAGTATTTCTGATTGCTCTGTGAATTGTGATGCTGGTGATGTGGCGCCCACCCTAGATAGCACTCAACCGACCAATTTTTGCGATGTTATTGAAGTTGACTTAAACGATTATGTTTTAGGTAATGCCCCTACGGGATCCGTACTTACTTGGAGTACCAGTCCAGATCCTTTACAATTAAGTGCGCATAGAAGTAATTTGGTAACTGTTGCCAGTACTTATTATGGCTTTTATTTTGATGATGCAGATGGAATAAATACTATTGATTGTGCGAGTCCAACAATAGAAATCACTTTGACCTTAAATAATACCCCGACAATAGATAGTACAAATGGTGCTATTAGATGTGGCGAAGGAACATTGGATTTAACTGCTACAGCAAGTGTTGGTGCAACATTAAATTGGTATGCTTCCGTTGAAAGTACAGTTATATTAGGTACGGGTGATACTTTTACAACACCTAGTTTAAATACTACTACCTCCTTTTTTGTTGCCGCTACTGCAAATGGCTGTCCATCAGAAAGAAGAGAAGTCGTTGCAACAGTTAATATAGAACCCTTGCCAGGGGTTGCCATGAATGTATTTGGTTGTAATGAAGCCGCTAATACCGATACTACTTTAGTTGATTTGGATGATACGTTAACTAATGCCGATTCGGGTATTTGGTCTATTAGTAATGACCCATCGGGAGCCATAGTGATAGGGGCTAATAATGTAGTTGACTTTGAGGGCTTGCCTCTTGGCGAGTATATTTTTACATTCACAACTAATGGTGCAGAGGCTCCTTGTACAAATCAATCCGTAGATGTAGTAATAACGGTTATTGACTGTATTCTTGATGCAGATGGCGATGGGCTCAATGATGATGTTGAAGAAACCTTGGGTACAGACCCAAATAATCCTGATACGGATGGTGACGGGATAGAAGATGGCCAAGAGGTAAATGGTGGGACAGATCCATTAGATGATTGTGATTCCATAGGAGGTACTGCCTTAGATGATAGTGATTGTGATAATGATGGACTCACGACAGCTGAAGAAAATGATTTAGGCACTAATCCTAACAACCCCGATAGCGATGGAGATGGTCTTACTGATGGGGAAGAAGTTTTGGTTATTGATGATTTAAGCACCGAGGCAATACCAGAAAACCCGAGTAATCCTCTAGATCCTTGCGATCCTTTTCTTACTGAAGATTGTAATCCTGAACCAACGGACTTAGAAGTAATAAAAACAGCAGATACTGAATTCTCATTAATTGATGGTGTGGTCAATTTTACGATTGAAGTATCAAATATTGGTATCAATAGGGCAATAAATATTCAAGTTCAAGATTTGATTGATCAAGCTTCCGGTTTTGAAATTATCGCTAGCAATACTTCCGAAGGCTTCTATGATGTTGACACTGGTATTTGGACGATTGATGAATTACTTCCTGCTGAAATGGCAATTATTGAAATTAGCGTCATTATAATAAATGTTGGTACGCTATCAAATACGGCAACGTTGTTGAGCTCAATTCCTCAAGATATAGATGAAACAAATAATCGTTCTACTGTAGAAATTGTTGTGACTAGAAGTGCATGTACCGATCCCGGAACGATTTGTAACTTATTTTCACCTAACGGCGATGGAATCAACGATAGTCTGATTTTAGTAGCTCATCAAAATTTTCCAAATAATAGTTTAAGCGTTTATGACCGTTATGGTAATGTTGTCTATGAGAAAAACGGATATGATAGTACATGGGACGGTACCGGAGAAAATGGAAATTTGCCTAAAGGAACCTATTTCTATGTTCTAAATCTCGGTGACGAATCCGAGGTGACAAAAGGTTGGATTCAAATAATAAGATAAAACCCCACGGACAACGATGAGAATCTGTTTTAAAATGCGATCACTTACTTTTTTATTAGCGCTATTGGGGCTTAATTTGGCAATGGCTCAAAAAGAGCCTCAGTATACGCAGTATATGTATAACATTGGCAGTTTTAACCCTGCCTACGTTGGCTCAGTGGAATCACCTGAAATTATGGGTTTGTATCGAGCTCAGTGGATTGATATCCCCGGGGCACCAAGAACACTTCGTTTTGGCGCAAACATACCGCTTACAAACGAAAAAATGGGATTGGGTTTTAACGTAATCAATGATGAATTGGGTCCTGTGGCCCAAACGTATTTGGATGTTGCATACTCTTATCAAATAAGCCTATCTGATGATACATGGTTATCTTTTGGTATTGATGCAGGGGGCTCAATGTTGAATGTTGATTATTCGAAAGGTGATTTTCAAAACCCTGGGGAACCCTTATTGTTTGGAGAAGAGGTGAATAATTTTTATGCAACCGTTGGTGCTGGTTTGTTTTTATATTCAGATGATTGGTATATCGGAGCATCTATACCAAATTTTTTGACGAACGGAATTTATAATGATGAGGTAGCTACGCTGGTTGAAGATAAAATTCAGTATAATTTTATTGGTGGGTACGTTTTTGAAATGTCCGAAAGGTCAAAGTTTAAACCAGCTTTTTTAATCAATTATCTTGAGGGTGCTGGGGCGACCATGAATTTATCGGCAAATTTTCTGTTCGCGGATGCGCTAACACTAGGTGCCTCATACCGTTTTGGTAATGCAGTAAGTGGACTTGCCGGTTTTCAAATTACTCCTGGTATATTATTAGGGTATTCTTATGACTACAATACGAATAGTCTTGGAGAATTTAACAACGGTTCTCATGAGTTCATTCTTAAGTTTTATTTAGGTAGAGGCGGAGATGCTAATACTTTGAGAAATAGAGAAAAGAACAAAAAATTGAAAGGCAAACCAAAACAAATTGACTCACCACGATTTTTTTAACATGAGCAATATGAGATATAGTATTAGTATAGTAATGATCATATTCATAATTACCATCTCCTTCGGGCAAAATAAAAAGTCAAAAGGTGACGACTACTTTTTTGAATATTCATATAAAAATGCAATAATTGCCTATGAAGATGATATAACGAAAGGAATACCATTGTCTACAGTTCAGAAGCGTAATTTGGCTGACGCTTATTTTCAAATAAAAAACTACAACAAAGCATCAGAATTATATTTGCAATACTTTGCTAACGATTCTATAATCGATAATTTTCGACTAAATAAATTGTTTCAAACGCTTTCAAAAACAGCAAATAGAGAACAAATTAAAACCCTGTTGGCTACTAAGGGTAATACTTTGGGAAAAGAACTTATTGAAAATGCTGACTTTAATGAAAGTATACTAAGCTCAAATGATAACCTTTCCCAACTTGATTTTAAAGTATTTAACCTTGAAAGCAATAGTATTGAGGCAGATTTTGCCCCTACTTTCTTCAATACCAATTTATTGTTTACCAGCGGAAGAAATATTAAGAAAAAAAATACGGGGCAAGAGTATCTTGATATTTTTAAAGGTATAATTAAGACTACCGGACAGATTGATAGTACAGGGGTCTTGCAACTTATAAATAGTTCTGATTATCATAAAGCTACGCCATATTATTCCGAAGAGTTAGAAAGTATCTTTTATGTACTCTCCAATACATTTGATGGTGAATTGGAATTTGATGATAGCGGCAAGAATGCACTTGCTATAGGGGTGCAAAAAATTGATGGGGATTTTAGGTTTTTGTGGCGTGATTTAAGTACTTCTTTTTATTATCCGTTTTATGATGCAGAGACTGATAGGCTTTACTTTGCTGCAAATTTTAAAGAGGGCTATGGTGGTACTGATATTTATTATGTGAATACCAATAGGGGTAATATTATGTCCGCTCCAATCAATTTGGGGTCCAGGGTTAATTCGCCAGGGAATGAAATAGCACCTTTTGTTTTCGAAAATAGCTTGTACTTTGCTTCCGATGTATTTTATGGTTTGGGAGGGATGGATATTTATAAAACTAATATTACTAGTAATGATACGTATAGCATTCCCGTAAACCTAGGTAGGGCAATTAACACAGAAAATGACGATTTTGGCTTTATCATGCGTGATCAAGGAGAAGGACTGTTGGGATATTTCTCCTCAAATAGAGATGGCGGCAAGGGTTCTGATGATATATATGGCTTTATGGTTGATGAAAAACCAGGGCTTAAAACCTTGGTCTTGCAAGGAAAAATTGTGACGGGCAAATATAATTCTCCTTTGGAAGGAGCTGAGGTTAGCTTAAAATTAGCCAATGGGGAGCTATTGAAAAAAGTGGTAACTACTGACAATGGTGAATACCGTATTGAGGTGCCATGGCAAGAAGAGGTTGTTCTTGAAGCATCTAAAAAGAAACACTCTGTCTTTAGCCAAAAGTATTTGTCCACTGCTATTGAAGAGCTACAAAATATGGACACTAATATCAGTTTGGTCGCTTATGATGATATTGTGGAAGAAAAAGAAGGACAAACCGTTATTAAGCTAAGAAAATTCTTTTTTCAAAGAAGTAAAACTACCATTACACCAGAAATTGCAGTTGAGCTTGATAAAGCCGCGGAAGTCATAAAATTATTTCCTCAAATTCAGTTAAGAATAGAAACCCATACCGATAGTCGTGGTGGTGGGGCCACTAATTTTAGATTGACACAACTACGGTCAGATGCAATCAAAAAATATCTGATCAGTAAAAATGTGCCTGCCGCTAATATTTTGTATTCCGTTGGGTATGGTGAGGATAAAATTTTGAACAATTGTAAAAATGGAGTGTATTGTTTGGACATTCTTCATAAAAAAAACCAGCGCTCTTTATTAGTGGTATTAAATGACAATGTTCTATTTGATTAAGCCTTAAAATATTACCATCCAACAATAATATAGTGCAAAGACGGTTAAAAAAACCATTCCCACATACGCAAGTACCCTTAGTGCTTTAGAAGGTTTGTTTTCTTCTGAAATGGAATCACTGAGTACTACTTTTAAATTCATCCAACCTAGTAGTGGCGCCATCACAAAAGACACAAAAGTTGCAAGGGCAACAAGATTGCCCATATTGCCACTGAATGCGATAATTTCGCGCGAGTTGAAGCAGGCGAGCAGCATTACCATAACTGCAAAGGAAGCTTTTCTGTCAAAAATTTTCTTTTTTGGATATAGCTTTTGTAAAACATCTAAACTTACTCTTGAGACGGCATCGTGAGCAGTCATACAAGTACTGAACATGGTTGCAAATGCTGCAATTGCAATGATAACATAGGCCCATTTACCTATATGTGCTGTGAAAATATTGACCACCTGATCGGCAAAAACAACAGCATTGCTGCTCAAATCGGTTCCTGTTCCGTAGAGGGTCATCCATCCAATGATTAAAAAGAATACTGCTAGAATTCCTGTTAGGTAATACCCAATTTTAAATTCAGTTAAAGCTTCTTTCAGTGTTGGTTTAACTTTCATAGTATTTCGTTTTTCCAAACTCCACATACTCACCCAGCCGGAAGCTTCAACAGCAGTAGGCATCCATCCAATCAATCCGATTAAGAATAAAATTCCGAGTTCATTAAAGATAGGACTGGGCTCAAAATTGGAAACGGGTATGGCCAGCCCTTTAAAAATGACCATAACCGTAGTGATCACCAGTGCTATAAAAAGTATGGCTACCACAAACTTTAATGAATTTTCTAGGAAGCGATATTTCCCAATAATTAATAACATGCTAATGAAAACAAATAACCCAAGAGCGATCAAATGAATACTGTCTGCGGGTAGATTAAACAGGTTCATTAATAAGCCGGTGGTTACAATGTAAAGAGCGGCAAGAATGGTGAAAACACTAATGAGTGTTACCAAAGCATAAATCCAAAGGTATTTTTTGCCTAAAGAAAGGTAGCCTTCAATCAAACTTTTATCGGTCACATTGGTGTACCGTACTCCAAATTCAAAAAATGGATATTTTAACAGGTTGGCCAATACGATTGGAATAACCATGACCCAACCGTATTCAGCACCGGCTTTTGTGGAAAGCACCAAATGGGAAGTGCCGATGGCCATACTTGCAAATAAGAGTCCAGGGCCTAAATTCTTTAATACTATTTTTAGTCTTGCCATATCAAATAAGAGCTTGAATTTACTACAATTTGATTCATGTGAAAAACTGTATTTTTGTTGCGCTATGAAAAAATATACATATTACCCAGTTATTATACTTTTTTTGCTCGTTTCTTGTTCTACAGATTCTGTTGGCTCCGATTCCCAAGAAGAAGAGTTGGAAAATACACCACCACCTGAAACTACCGCTATTGCAGACCCAGCCTTTGAACAAGCATTAATCGATTTAAATTTTGATGAAGAACTTGATGGTGAGATTCTAAATAGCAGAATCACTATTGTTACCAGTATGATTCTTGATGATAAAGGAATTACCAATTTATCAGGAATTGCGAACTTTGTTAATCTCGAAAATTTGAGTGTTAGACAGAACCAATTGACCGCTATTGATGTTTCAAAAAATACTAAACTTAAATTTTTGTGGGCAGAAGATAACCAATTAAGTCAAATCACCTTAAACAGTTTAAGTGTTTTAGAGAAGGTTGGTGCTGATCGCAATGAATTAACGTCTATTGATGTGGCTGATAATATAGCCTTGCAATTGTTAACGGTATCCAATAACCAACTTACTACTATTGACGTATCTGCAAATAATGAACTCACACAGTTTATTGTGAGTTCAAATCCTTTAGATTGTATTAAGGTAAACCAAACCCAGTTAAATGCTATTCCGCTAGATTGGAGTAAAGACGAGGCAGATAGCTACACTTTAGAATGTAACTAACTTAAAGTATCAAATATGAAACTACTGGTTAAGATGCTCAAATTTATTGCAATTATTGCGCTCATCTTAACAGTGGTTTACTGGTTTGGTCCAAAAGTAGCCGCTCCGGATATGGATGAAACCTTACCAGAGGTATCCAGTCACTTAAAAACCCTTGAATTAGAGATTGCAAATAGTGAAGCTGGTTTTAAAAATATGAAGCCAGATAATGAAGCTCGAATTGTTTGGTTTGATAGTATTCCAAAGAAAACTCCCTATAGTATTGTATATCTGCACGGTTGGTCAGCTAGTCAAGAAGAGGGCGACCCTATCCATTTAAACACTGCCAAACGATATGGGTGCAATCTTTATTTGCCAAGATTGGCAGGACACGGTTTGTATGAAGAAGAACCAATGCTGAATTTAACGGCGGACCAGGTCATCGGTTCAGCCAAAGAGGCTATTGCTATTGCCAAACAACTTGGTGAAAAAGTCATTATTATGGCAACTTCAACAGGAGGGACATTAGCATTACATTTGGCAGGTGGAGATGCCGATATTGCTGCCTTACTGTTATATTCTCCAAATATTGAGATTTATGATGCCAATGCCAAGTTATTGACAAAGCCGTGGGGTTTAGAATTGGCTAAACTGGTTAAAGGGGGCGATTATCATGAATTTGATACTACAATTGATTTGAAAAATCGCTATTGGACCACCAAGTACCACTTAGAGGCTTTAACCCATTTACAGGCTATGGTAGATTATACAATGACCGATGAAACTTTTCAAGAGGTAACCCAACCTGTTTTTTTAGGATACTTTTATAAGAACGATACCGTACAAGACAATGTAGTGTCTGTACCAGCAATGCTCAAAATGTTTGATGCATTGGGCACACCAAGTGATAAAAAAATAAAAGTGGCCTTTCCAAACGCAGGAGACCATGTAATGACCTCGTACGTATCTTCAAAAGATTTAGAATCGGTTCAAAAAGAAACCAATATTTTTATGGAAACCATTGTAGAGGTTGAGCGTTGAAATAAACTACTTGAAAAACGCTCTTATTAGTAGATTTAAATTTGGCTCGTTCCAACATTTGATTCCTTAAATATTGTGAATTGATTTTGAATAAATTATATTCAGCAGCATTTTGAAAATTAGGGATGTTTTAATTTTTAAATTGTACGATAATTTCCAACCAATTCAAATAAAAAATTTATGGGTGCTTTAACCATCATTTCTTTCGTAGGTTTTACTGCTTTAGTAGCAATAATAGCGTGGTACGCCACAAGAAATACTAATGAAAAATCTGCGGATGGTTACTACTTAGGTGGTAGAAGTTTAGGTGCTTTGACTATTGCAGGCTCCTTATTGTTAACCAATCTTTCCGCGGAACAGATAGTTGGATTGAACGGTCAAGCTTTTAGTGAGGGCATTCTTGTAATGGCATGGGAAACACTTGCTGCAATAGCAATGGTAATCACTGCGGTTTGGTTTTTACCTAAGTATATGAGTAAAGGAATAACGACCATACCTGAATTCATTCAAGGACGTTTTGATGAAAACACTAAGGCCATTTTATCAGTATTGTTTTTAATAGCTTTTGGTCTGGTTTTGTTACCTACAATTCTTTATGCAGGTTCAAAAGCATTCATTACCATGTTTCAATTACCAGACCTTTTAGGGGTTTCTGAAACAGCTTGTTATTGGATATGTGTTTGGAGTATTGGCTTAATAGGTATCATTTACGCAATCTACGGAGGCTTAAAGGCCGTTGCTGTATCTGATTTAGTAAATGCCATAGGGTTATTAATTGGAGGCTTATTAATTCCTTATTTCGGTCTAACAATGATTAGTGATGATGGAACTATTACAGGAGGGCTAACGAAGCTGTGGACTGAAAATCAAGATAAATTTGATGTTACCGGAGATATTACTTCATCAATTCCTGTTGGTACAATTTTTACAGGTATGATGATTGCGCAAATGTATTATTGGGGTACCAACCAGGCTATTTTACAGCGCGTGTTTGGTGCCAAGAGTTTGAAAGAAGGCCAGAAAGGAGTTTTGTTGGCTGCTTTCGTAAAGTTTTTGATACCGGTAATTGTGGTTTTGCCAGGTATTATTGCCTATAATATGTTTGGTTCAGAATTAAATGATGCAGATGCCTCTTATCCTGAATTGGTGAGAAGGGTTCTACCAGGTAGCTTGTTAGGTTTCTTTGCAGCGGTATTATTTGGGGCCATTCTAAGTTCGTTTAACAGTTTGTTGAATAGTAGTGCTACTTTGTTCGGTTTTGATTTGTATAAGAAGTTTTTTAATAAAGAGGCAACGGAACTACAAACGGTAAAAGCAGGCAAACGTTTTGGTCTTGCTCTTGCTGTAATTTCAATGTCTATTGCTCCATTTATTCGATATGCTCCAGACGGTTTGTTCTCCTACATTCAACAAGCATTGGGGAGTTTGAGTGTCCCAATTTTAGCAGTTGTCCTAATAGGGATTATCACGAAAAAAGTACCAGCTATTGGAGCAAAAATTGTTTTGATTGGCGGAGTTATAATGTACCTCATTAGCCTATTGGTGCTTGGGCCAAATATGATTGATGCTGCAATGGTTAAAGCTGAAGCAAATGGAATTACGGATATGGCGCAGTTGGCAGTGATTCAAGCAGAGGCTTACCCTCATTTTCTTCATATTATGGGAATCTTGTTTGTGGTCAATATCATCATAATGCTCGTAGTAGGTCTTATTAAACCTAAAACGGATATTTATGTACCAAAGGTAACAGAGGTTATAGATACAACACCTTGGAAATATGCTTGGATAGTTGGAGGCTTAATTGTACTCCTTGTAACAAGTACTTACCTGATATTTTAGCATATAAGAAGTTGGTTTAAAGCAAAAAAAAGAACTTTAAAGTCTTTTATATTGGTACGTTTTAAGCGTACATCTGTGCGATATCTTCCTTATGTTTTTCGCGGATGACCCGACGCTTCAATTTTAACGTTGGCGTTAGTTCTGCGGCTGCCCCATCTTCATGAATGGGCAGCCAAGATGTATTGACCAACTTAATTTTTTTCACTTGTTCAATATGGCTAAATTCAGGATTGTAGGTTTCAATCACCTTTTCATATTTTGTAAGGACATCGGGATGCTCAATCATTTCTTTTAAATTGGTCCATGGTAAACCTTTGTGCAAGCACCAATTTTTTAAGGCTTCTTCGGCAGGTACAATTAGAGCAGTCACAAATTTTTGTTTATCACCGACCACCATCATTTGTTCAATAAGAAAATCCTCTTTCATTTTGTTTTCTATTGGAGCAGGTGCTACATATTTACCTCCAGAAGTTTTTAAAAGTTCCTTTTTGCGGTCCGTGATTTTTAAGAACTCGCGACCTGATGCGCCTTTCACCATTTTGCCTACATCACCTGTGCAAAACCATTTTTTACCATCTATTTCTATAAATACTTGGGCATTGATGTCCGGCTTTTTATAATAGCCCTGCATGATATTTGGTCCGTGTGCTAGAATTTCGCCTTCATCTTGGGCATAATTGCCATCTGAAGGGTCAATTTTAAGGCTTACCCCTGGTATGGCACTTCCAACACTACCAATTAAAGTCCCCCCTGGTTCTATGCTATTTACCGTTAAAGTTGGTGAGGTTTCTGTTAGACCGTAAGCTTCACGTACATTGATTCCCGCGGCACAGAAAACACGTAATATTTTTGAAGGGCAAGGAGCTGCACCGGTAACAATCATTCTAATATTTCCGCCAAGTGCTTCACGCCATTTGCTAAAAATAAGTTTATCAGCAATATTCCATTTTATTTTTTTTCCAAACGAAAGCTTTTTATCAAGTTCAAAATCATCTGTTAAACTTAAGGCCCAAAAGAAAAGTTTTCGTTTTACCCCTTCTAATGCAAGACCTTTATTATAGATAGCTTCATAAACTTTTTCCAATAACCTTGGGACCGTTGTGAAGACAACTGGTCTTACCGATGCTAAATCTCCTTCAGAGCCACTGAGATTGTCCGTGCCACAGTAATGGACTGAAGCACCTTTGTAACAATAGGCGAAAGAAACTGCCCGTTCATAAATATGGCATAAGGGCAAAAAACTCAATACTTTTTCGCCTTGTGTTAGGGGCAAAAATTTAGAGGTTTCCAAAATGACGTGCATAATGTTTTTATGGGTCAACATTACCCCTTTCGGATTTCCGGTGGTTCCTGAAGTGTATATGATGGTCGCTAAATCTTCTTCAGAAATGGATGTTTTGATACGTTCCACTTCTTCAAGTTTTGAAGTCGTAAAAATGGTTTCCCAATACATTCCTTTCGAACCTTCATCAAATGCGTAAATATGTGATAAAGAGGTCACGTTTTTTTGGGCTATGGATAGCTTGTCAAACAAATCCAATCCGCCACAAAAAGCGGCTTTCACCTCGGCTTCATTTAAAATATATTCATATTCACCAGAGCTTATGGTAGGATATAAGGGGATGCTTATCAGACCGGCCATTTGAATGGCAAAATCCATAATTACCCATTCAGGGCGATTTTTATACGATACGATTGCAACTTTATCGCCACGTTGTAGTCCTAGTGCTACTAATCCGGAAGCAGCTTGTTCTGCTTTTTTTAAGACTTCTTTTGAACTATAAGATTCCCATTGACCAGAAGCGTTTTTGGCATTTAGTGCTGTATCTGTAGGAAAGTTGTTCACTTGATTATACAGCAAATCAAAAAGTCTGGTCATTTTAGAAGATGTTGTTTGGTTATCCTAGGAAGTTACGAAATAATCCAATAAATGCTACCTGGTTTTTTATTCAAACATCAAACTTAAAAATTCTGCTACGCAGGCTGGTTTTTCAGTGTCCTTTATTTCAACCGAGCAGTTCCAGGTTATTTTTAATCCATTTTCACCATAGGGTTCCATATTTGATATGATGCAATGTAACCGAATAGCACTATCTACAATCAACGGACTTGGAAATCGAACCTTGTTTAATCCATAGTTGATTCCCATCGTGGTCGACTCAACTGTTATTAAATCCATCAATAATTTAGATAAAAGCGAAACTGACATAAACCCATGGGCAATTGGCTTTTTAAAAGGGGAGTGTTTTTTAATTTTTTCTAAATCAACGTGGAGCCATTGAAAGTCTTGAGTTGCTTTGGCAAAATCATTGATCATTTCTTGTGTTACCGTCAACCAAGCTCCAGGTTCCAACTCTTTACCGATAAGGGTCTTGAATTCTTTAAAATTTGTTACGTGTATTTGTGCCATAGTTTGTTTTAATTTACCCAAGTACGAATTACGAATAAGAAGTAAGATTTTTTAACTTAAACCTATCTCGCTGTTCCGCCATCAATGGTTAAACAGATGCCTGATACAAAACGTGCTTCATCAGAGGCCAGGTATAAATATCCGTAGGCAATATCAATTGGCTGTGCTGCAGTTTTAAGGGGAATACTCGCTTTAATAGCATCTAAATGTGCTTCAGGTATTTCAGCGACCATCTCTGTTAACGTAAAGCCAGGAGCTACTGCATTTGCTGTAATTCCATATTTGCCTAACTCCATAGTCCATGTTTTTGACATGGCAATTACCCCTGCTTTGGTGGCTGCATAATTGGTTTGTCCAAAATTACCGCGCAAACCAACATTGGAAGCTGCGCTAACAATACGCCCATATTTATTAGCTTTCATGTAAGGTGCAACGGCTTGGGTACAAATAAACACACCTTTTAAATTTACCTCAATGACAGCATCCCATTCCTCCATGCTCATTTTTTCGAGGGTGCGATCTCTGGTGATGCCGGCATTATTTATTAAAATGTCAATACTTCCATGCTTTTTATGAATAGCGGTAAAACAGTTTTCAATGGCAGTTTTATTGGTTACTGAAATATTATGATACTCGGCGTAGCCCTTGTTTTTATTAATTCTGGCAGCAACTTCTTCACCTTGTTCTAAAAGGTCTATAATCATCACTTTAGCCCCTTCCTTTGCGAATAGTTCTGCTATTGCTTCCCCTATTCCGCGAGCACCACCAGTTACTATGGCAATTTTATCTTTAAGTCTCATGTTTTATTTTTTAAGTTCAATTGTCAAGTTCAGATAAAAAATCTATTTGCTATTCGCGCCCTGCTTTTGACTTTGGAGTTTTTATCTTACCATTTTTCTTTTTGTTCTCTGATATGAATTTTCAATTCCTTAAGTTTATTTCAATACGAATCTCTCTTGATACCATTGGTCTTCAACTGCGGTCGGACTGACATTCTTTGTCTATTTTCTCTTCTCTGTTTTCTTAAGTCTCCACGCATCAAGCATCTAATATCTAAGGTCTCCAATCTTATATCTTAATTACTAGTTTTCCTTTCACCTTTCTTTGCATCATAGCATCCAATGCTTTCGCAGCATCCTCTAATGCATATAATTTATCAATATGGGGCTTTAGTTTGCCCTCTGAATGCCATTGCAATAAAGTCGTCGTGTTTTGCATATTCTCTTTTGGTTTGCCCATAGCAAATCCGCCCCAAAAAACACCAACAACGGCTGCCCCTTTTAATAAGGGTAAGTTTAAAGGTAGTTTAGGAATTTGACCAGAAGCAAAGCCAACAACTAAATACCTGCCATCCCAGGCCATTCCTCTAAAGGCCGCTTCAGAATAATCGCCTCCTACGGGGTCATAAATAACATCAACTCCTCTTTTATTCGTAATTTCTTTAATGGCCGTTTTTAAATCTGTTGTGCTATAATTAATAGTTTCATCAGCTCCATATTGTCTGCAGAGTGCTAGTTTTTCATCCGTAGAGGCGGCAGCAATAACATGCGCCCCTAAAATTTTGCCCAGTTCAACGGCAGCCAAACCAACGCCGCCAGAAGCCCCTAAAACTAATAGCGTTTCTCCCTTTTGAATTTTAGCACGATCCTTTAAAGCATGGAAAGATGTTCCATAAGCCATCATAAAAGAAGCTGCTATGGAAAAATCCATTTTCTTAGGTTTTGGAAAACAAGCCGTTGCTGGAACGATGACTTCTTCTGCCATTGCGCCATGAGCTACAAATCCGAACACTTCATCACCGATACTTAAATGCTGTACCCCTTCACCTACGGCTTTTACCACACCAGCTAAATCACTGCCCGGAGTAAAAGGAAGTTCAGGTTTGAACTGATACAGACCCTGAATAATAAGAGTGTCTGGAAAATTAATTCCAAATGCCCTTACACTGACCAGTACCTCTTTTGCCCCGGGTTTTGGACTTTCTATATCTTCTAAAACCAAGGTAGATGGAGGTCCGTATGCGTTGCAGCGTATTGCTTTCATCAATCTTCAATTACTTTTAATACCAATTTGCCCAATTTTTCGCCAGAAAACAATCTTTTAAAGGTTGCTGGAAAGTTCTCAATACCTTCATAGACATCCTCACGGCTTTTTAATTTGCCTTGTGCCATCCATGTGCCCAACTGCATGGCTCCCTCTTTATAACGGTCTACATAATCAAATACGACCATACCTTGCATGGTTGCCCTACTTACCAAAAGGGCCAAGTAATTACTAGGGCCTTTTATAGCGGTCTTGTTATTGTATTGAGAAATAGCACCGCAGATTACAATACGGGCATTTCTGCGTAATCGGCTTAGGGCAATATCCAGTATTTCGCCGCCTACATTATCAAAATAAATATCAATACCCTTCGGGCATTCTTCTTTAAAACGTGAGGCAACATTTTCATTCTTATAATCAATACAGGCATCAAAGCCTAATTCATCAACAACGTATTTACATTTATCAGCACCACCGGCGATACCAACAACCTTGCATCCTTTAATTTTTGCAACTTGCCCAACAATACTTCCAACAGCTCCTGCTGCTCCTGAAACCAATACCGTATCGCCTTCTTTGACTTTCCCTACTTCGGTGATTCCAAAATACGCCGTCATTCCTGGCATTCCTAAGGTGCCAATATAGGTGGGTAGAGGAGCCATTTTTGGGTCAACAGGATAATATCCTTTGCCGTCTGTTGCTGTATATTGTTGAACGCCTCCAGTACCCGCTAAATAAGTTCCCACCTTAAATTTCGGATTTTTAGAAGTAATCACTTCGCCTACAGAACCAGCGCGCATCACAGAGCCTATGGCCATGGGTTCAATATAAGACTTGGAATTATTCATCCAACCACGCATGGCAGGGTCTAATGAAATGTAATGTTGTTTTATAAGGATTTGCCCTTCTTCAATTTCAGGAATTGGATTGGTTTCCAATGACCAAGTGGAAGCATCAACTTCACCTACAGGTCTTTTTACAAATAATAATTGTTTGTTCATTTAAATAGTATTTTTTGTTGAGGATGTATATGATATTATACGGTCATATAGAGCGGAGTCGAGATGTCTTGACCCGAGCAAGTCAATATTATCTTCCGAAATTTTGGAACGCTCCAATGGACTGTTATTTGATTTTAAGATAAGCGCCATTTCTACTTCTTTTCTTTATTGGTAAAGCTTTCTACATAGGCCTTCATTTTGGCTCTTATTTCAGGTTTCCACCAAAGTTTGGAAGCCTCTTTCAAAGAGCTTCCAGGCTTTAAATCAAGCTTGTCCAATAAATGCTTACGTAATTTAAGTTTGGTGTTCGCCAAAATCTCTTGGTCTGCTTTTAAATAGACGTTCATTTGTTTTTCTGCCCGCTCAAGAACAAGGTTTAAGGGAACGAGTTCATCAACTAATCCAGCGGATAGGGCTTCTTGACCAGATAATAGTTTGCCCTCCAATATATAGCGACTTGCTAATCCGTCACCTAGCCAAAAGGCATAAATTTCTGTAAGGTTTTGACTTATCTGTATGTTTACGGCAACTTCATTCAGTCCAATAACATATTTCTCCCCCTCGGCCATATAACGATTATCGCTTGTGACCGCCAATACGCAACCACCCGCAGGAGAGTGTCCTGAAATGGCCGAAATAAATGGTTTTTTAAACTGAACCAATTCTAAATATAGCGCTCCAAAATCATTGAAAAAACCAGTGATTTGTTCTTCGTTGTACTGAAACAGTTCAATTAAATCCAACCCTGCCGAAAAGTAGTGTGGTTGTCCTGTCAATATCACTCCTTTTACGTCGGAATCATTTTCTAAAGTTGCAAATGTCTTTCGGAGTTCATTCACCATGTCGTGATTAATGGCATTTACTTTACCACGGTTCATTTGAACAATAGCATAGCCTTCTTTTCTTGTTAGTATTAAGTTGCTCATATTTTTTTATAAAGAGGTTCCGCCGTCTAAGGTTATGGTTTGTCCGGTAATGAATTTTGAGTTTTCAGAGCCTAGCCAACAAATAGCCTCGGCAATTTCAGATGCCTCGCCAAACCGCCCCATGGGAATAAAGCGTTTTAACTTTTCATCCATATTGGGCGAAGATGAAATGAGTTGGTCTAACAACGCCGAATGCGTAAACCCTGGGCAAACTGCATTTATCCGTATATTTTTTCGCGCGTACTCAAGGGCTGCGGATTTAGTCATGCCAACTACTGCAAATTTGCTGGCACTGTATGATAGGTTATGGCCGGAAGCTTTTAACCCTGCCAAAGAGGCTATATTTACGATGTTGCCGTGCCCTTGTTTTACCATTTGTTGTAGTGCAACTTTCATACAGTAAAAAACACCGGTTTGGTTTACCGCAATGACACTATGCCAATCGTCATGGGTGTGTTCAGCAGTTTTTAATTGGTGTTTGCCGCCGATACCGGCATTATTGACAATAATATCAAGTTGTCCATACGTTTCAACCGTTGAATTGACCAAGTTTTCAACATCTTCAAATTGGGTGACATCGGTTTTTATTGCTATGGCTTTACCTCCGGCTTTCTCAATTTCCGTAACGGTTGCCTGAGCATTATCTAAATTAATATCTGCTACAATAGCAATTGCTTTATGGGCGGCAAATAGCTTTGCTGTGGCTGCTCCAATACCGCTACCAGCACCTGTTATTACAACAATTTTGTTTTCTAAATTCATATTGTTTTATATATTTTGTTCAAGATTCACAATGAATCAATCTAGAGTCCAGTAATGCTTGTTTTCTTAAATGTGAGGGATATCCTTCCGCTTTTACCATACTGATAAAATCAGTCAAGGATTCATATTTTATAAGAAGCACTTTGTCCCAAAGTACCTCATCTTCAGGACCTATTAGCATCTGTTGCGGATGACCAAAAAAAAGCACCTCGGCATTTGCTTTCTTAAAAAAAGGCATTGCTACCTTCATGTATTTTGAATAGGATGCTTCCCCTGATAATCCTGTTTCAACATCCTTTTTTTTGAATTTCAAGAGATTCAGCATCACCACAGGCTGGTCGGGCGGCATTTGCATAAAGGCCTTGAACTGCTCTGGATTAATTTCTAAGAAGGTTTTATCGTCCATCATAATTAAAATAAGTGGTCAATTTTATTTTTTTGTATGGCTTGCCAAGCCGTATTACAACATAATTCTGAAGCTTTATTTAAGGAAGCGAATTTTGGGTCGTTGGTATGGCCGTTTTTATAGCGGTAATAAATTTGTTGCGCGATTACGGCAATTTTAAATAGTCCGTAGGCGTAATAAAAAATTAGATTATCTACGTTACGACCGCTTTTAAGTGCGTATTGTTGAACAATTTCTGACCGCGAAGGATTACCTGCCATAACAGTGGGGGACTGCAAGCCTTGTTTCATAAAATCAGGGTCAGCTGCTGTGGTCCAATAGCCAAGGGAAGTTCCTAAATCCATGAGTGGGTCACCCAAAGTACACATCTCCCAATCTAAAATAGCTGAAATTTCGGTCCATCTGGTGTCGGTGAAAACCACGTTGTCATACTTAAAATCGTTATGTATCAACGTATGGTCATACTGTTGAGGTTGCTGTCCTTGCATCCAGCGCATTACCTTTTCTGCTGTAGGCACTTTGTCTGTAGCAGCGGCCAGGTATTGTTTCCCCCAGTTGGTGACTTGTCTTGATACATATCCTTCAGGGCGTCCTAAATCTTCAAGTCCTGCTTTCTTATAATCAATTTGATGAAAAGCCACAAAGGTATCCAGCCATGTGTTTGAGATGGTTTGAAAGGCATCCATACTAAGCTGCTGTTTTTTAGCTTCCTTAGCGGTCAAAATTTCACCTTCTACCTTGCTCATAATATAAAACGGTGCACCGATAATAGCAATATCATCAGTATAGGAAAATGCTTTCGGGGTTTTATCGAATACCTTATTTAAGCAATGTAACACTTTAAACTCTCTACCCATATCATGTCCACGTTTTGGCGCGGCAAAAGGGGGACGCCTTAATACATATTCTTTGTTTTCAATGCTTAATAGGTAGGTAAGGTTAGAAAAACCATTGGAGTATTGCTGTACTTGTAAATCACTTTCAAGAGTATTGATAAGGTCGTTGGATAACAAAAAAGTTTTCAATTTTTTTTCATCCAATTCTTCACCTATACGAACAGGTTTGATGTATTTGTTCTCGCTCATGAAGATACTTTTGTATATTTTTTAATCACATTTTTGCCCAATTGGCTCATGTGAACTTCATCTGGGCCATCTGCTAAGCGCAGGATTCTCGCCCCGGCATAAAAATGGGCGAGGGGAGTGTCAGCACTAACCCCTAAACCTCCTAATATCTGTATAGCCCTATCAATTACTTTTAAGGCCATATTGGGAGCAACTATTTTAATCATGGCAATGATGTCTTTAGCTTCTTTATTGCCTACTTTGTCCATTTTGTCTGCAGCCGAAAGTACTAGCAATCGGGTTTGTTCTATTTCACAAGCAGATTTCGCAATGTCTTGTCTAATACTGCTGTAGGTATCTAAATTACGTCCAAAAGGTGTTCTTTCAGTGACTCTTTTCGACATGATTTCTAAAGAGCGTTGGGCCATACCAATAAGTCGCATACAATGGTGTATTCTCCCCGGGCCAAGGCGACCTTGTGCAATTTCAAATCCTTTTCCTTCACTTACCAAAAGATTTTCTTTGGGTACGCGTACCTTATCCAAAATAATTTCAGCATGGCCTTCTGGGGAATCGTTGTACCCAAAAACACTTAGGGGTCTTACTATCTTTAACCCAGGAGTATCCATAGGAACCAAAATCATACTTTGCTGAAGATGTCTAGGGGCATTAAAATCTGTTTTCCCCATGACAATGGCAATTTTACAATGGGGGTCCATAGCACCGGATGACCACCATTTTCGACCTGTAATTACATAATCATCTCCATCAGCGACTATTGCCGTTTCAATATTGGTGGCATCTGAAGAGGCCACTTCAGGTTCTGTCATTAAAAAGGCAGAGCGAATTTTCCCATTCATTAGGGGTTCTAACCATTTTTTTTGCTGCGCTGCCGTACCATATTTGGCTAAAACCTCCATATTTCCCGTATCAGGCGGACTGCAATTAAAAATCTCTGAGGACCAAGTAATGCGACCCATGATTTCTGCTAAAGGGGCATATTCTAAATTGGTCAATCCGGCACTTAAGTCACCATAAGCCGTCGGAAGAAATAAGTTCCAAAGACCTTCTGCTTTTGCTTTTTCCTTTAAACCCTCTAAACCTCGCCATTTTTTCCAAGCATTTTCAGGATTGGTATAGAATGCTTGCACTTCCTTTTCTATGGGTGTGATATGGGCTTCAAAAAAAGCATTTAATTTTTCTTGAAGTGCGACTGATTTTTCACTGTAATCGAAATTCATTGGATATTCTATTTTAATGGTCTAACCATTTTTGTTTAATGACTAAGTTTTGGTCTTTTAACTCTTAAAGTCCCCTCTCCTAAATCCTCTCCCCAAGAGGTAGGGGACTCCAGTTTCCCTCCTCTGGAGGGATTAAGGGAGGACTTCATCAATGATTTATATCAAATGGTTTATCGTTTCTACGAATTAAATTTCCTTCTCATAATGCGGAGTCCCCTCTCCTAAATCCTCTCCCCAGAAGGGAGAGGACTTTAATCACTCAATATCTTATCATTCTGGTGACAACTCTTATCCTGAAATTAAATATCCACCATCTGCTGCATAAACTCCGCCTGTCATATAAGAACTGGCATCTGATGCCAATAACATTACCAGGCCAGCCATCTCATCTGGTTCTGCCATACGTTTTAAAGGTACCATTTGCTCATAGCCGGCAGCTAATTTTTCATTGGACCATAAACTTTCACTGAACTTAGTTTTGATAAGGCCAGGACAAACAACATTGGAACGAATACCATAGCGCCCCCATTCTTTTGCTTGATTTTTGGTCATCATGATCATTGCAGATTTGGTCATACTGTACAACCCTAAACGAAAACCGGGATGTATGCCTTCTACTGATGATATATTGATAATACTACCACTGCCCTGTGTTTTCATGTGGGCCTGCGCTAAGTTTGAAAGTAGCCATGGCGCTTTTACATTAACGTTCATTATTTTATCAAAAACCGCTTCATCAGAACCTTCTAAAGGTCCGTAATAGGGATTTATGGCTGCATTATTGACCAAAATATCAATTCGGCCAAAATGGGTCATGGTTTTGGTGATTAGCTGTTCGCGTTGTACCCCATCTCCTATATGGCAGGCTATACCCACTGCTTCAAGTCCCATTTTATTGAATTCTTCCGCAACCTCGTCAACAGCCTCTTGTTTTCGACTACTGATGACGACTTTTGCTCCATTTTCAGCAAGCCCTTGTGCAATAGCTTTTCCTATTCCCTTGCTTGAACCGGTGATGATAGCAACCTTTCCGGTGAGGTCAAATTTCTGTTTTATACTCATGTTTGTTATCGCTTTAAGCTTTGCGCAATGCGCTTAACGCTGCTGTTATTTATAGTTTTTTTTAGCTAATCGATTCCGTTTCCATTAAACCTTAAACCTGTCAGACCAATCCCAGTCTAAGTGCTAAGATGTTTTTATTGAAATACTTTTTTATCCGTACCAACGGTTAAGTTTTCCTTATCCATTAAAATTTCAGATAGCCCCGTGGTTTTAGGAAGCTCGTATTTGTAATAAAACTTCATCGTATGGATCTTACCTTCATAAAAATCGTTGCTATATGTTGTATTACCTGTAATTAAAGACTGCTGTGCTTCTTTTGCCATCTCTAGCCATAGCCATCCGAGTAAGATGTTGCTAAAGAATTCCATAAAAGGAGTAGCGTCTGCCAAGAAACGTTCGTAGTCACCTTTCATGGCATAGCCCATTAATGATGCTATTACTTTTTGTGTCAGTTCTAGTTTTGCCCCAAGTTTTTTGGCGTATGGAACGAGCGCTTCGTGTTTAACACTCTCGTTAATGGTATTCATGATTTCTTCTGAAAGTAACTTTAAGGCTTTTCCATTATCCATAGTTATTTTTCTGCCGAGTAAATCTTGGGATTGTATTCCCGTTGTGCCTTCGTAAATAGAGAAAATGCGAATATCACGAAGATATTGCTGTAAAATATAGTCTGAACAGAATCCATATCCACCCAAAACCTGAACGCCATTATCTACAGCAATTTTACCCATTTCAGAGGGATAGGTTTTTACGATTGGGGTCAAAATCTCTAAGAGTAATCGATATTTTTCGCGCGTGTCAGGATCCGTATGTGAAATGGAATAATCATGATATTTTGAGGTTAACAGTACCAAACTTAAAGACGCCTCTGAAACCGCTTTTTGCAGCAATAGCATCCGCCGTACATCAGGATGGTTAATAATCAAGGTTTGTTCTTGTTGTACATCTTTCTTACCGGTACTGGCGAGTTTTCGACCCTGTGCCCTTTCGTTGGCGTATTGAAGCGAAGCATGATAAGCCGCAGTGGTAATTGCCGCTGCACCACGACCAACTGCTATGCGGGCGCCATTCATCATCAAGAACATATATTTTAAACCCTTGTTGGGTTCGCCAACCAGCCAACCTTGGCAGTCTTCTTTATCCCCAAAAAATAAGTGGGTGGTACAATATCCTTTTTGCCCCATTTTTTCAAAATCAGTAACGGTTTGCACGTTGTTACCAGTCAGGTTGCCATCAGAATCAGGTCTGTATTTTGGAACAACAAACAATGAAATTCCTTTTGTGCCCGCCGGTGCTCCCTTAATACGGGCCAAAACCAAATGCACAATGTTTTCAGCACCTTGATAGTCACCACCAGAAATAAATATTTTTTGTCCGTGAATTTTATACGAATCCCCATCGGGTGTTGCTGAGGTGATAATATCAGATAAAGAACTACCTGCTTGTGGTTCCGTTAAGCACATGGTTCCGCCCCAGGTGCCTTCCAGCATTTTTGGAACATAGGTTTCGTTGAGTGCTTCATTCCCAAAATGTGTAATAAGTTCCGCCGCACCAATGGTCAAACCGATGTAGCCGGGTAGCTGGTTGTTTGCTGCTTCTTGAATATATGCTGAAGCATTATTGACAATTGAAGGGAGTTGTAAGCCTCCATGTTCGTAAGGGAAAGAACCGGCCAAAAGTCCCATTTCACCTGCAGATTTCATGAATTTAAGTACCTGCGGATGCACGATAATCTCCCCGTCTTTAAAGTGTGCGGGGTTTTCGTCCATTTCTTTAAAGTAGGGGTACATTTCTTTATCAGAGAATTCTTTGACCGAATTTAAAAATAGTTCGATAGATGCTATGTCATGGTCTGCATATTGGGGTAGGTTCAGAATTTCTTCTAATCCGTGGACCTGATATAATAAAAATTTAAGGGTTTCTAAATCAATATATTGGTGTGCCATAGTGCCGTTTATTTTAGGATACAAATGCCTTTCAAGTTAATCTTATTTCTGACGAAATCCATTAAACCGGTTTAATAAAACGTTGAAAGATTTTTGGTTTAAGAATGTTGTTCAGTTTATGTAACTGATAAATACGCTATTTTTAACCTGTAGCCAACCAACAGACCACCAAGAATCAATGGATAATATTTCTAACGCTATTTTAGCCCTTTCGTTAATCATCATCATGTTCGGTATGGGCTTATCCCTCAGTTTAAGGGATTTTGCTGAGGTGTTTTTGCGTCCAAAGGCCATTATTTTAGGGCTTATTTGTCAATTGATATTATTGCCCATCATTGGTTTTACCTTAATCAATCTGTTCACTTTACAGCCAGATATTGCCATCGGAATTATTATTTTGGCAGCCTGCCCGGGCGGACCAACTTCTAACTTAATTACCCATTTGGCCAATGGTGATACGGCACTTTCGGTCTCTATGACCGCTGTTTGTAGTTTAATAACCTTATTGACCATACCTTTTATCATCAATTTGGGTTTGCAACAAGTGTTGGGCGATGGCACCTTAATCCAGTTGAATGTGCTACAGACCATTTTACAGGTTTTCGCTATTGTTATTGTACCCGTTGCGTTGGGAATGTTCCTAAAAGCGAGGAGTCCAAAATTTTCATTGCGAATGCAAAAACCCGTGAAACGAGCTTCTGGTATTTTCTTTGTAGTGGTATTACTGGCAGTAATTATAAAAGAACGTGACTTGTTGTTTTCTAGTTTAGATGAAGCTGGTTTAGTTTCGTTGACCCTTAATGTACTTACCATGGCGGTTGGTTACGGCTTAGGATACCTTTTTAAACTCTCTTTAAAACAACGTATTTCAATTACCATTGAAGGCGGAATTCAGAATGGTACTTTGGGAATTACTGTTGCAACTATTCTGCTGAACAATACAGCTTATGCGGTGGCACCGGCAGTTTATGGGGTTCTGATGTTTATAACTGCGGGGCTCTTTATTTACTGGAGTAATTTTCAATTAAGTAGACAAATAAAGGATTGAAAAAAGAAGTACGAGGTTAGCACTTGAAAATACGAAGTATTCTAGGTGATGTTAGCTGTTGGATGCTCGGTGTATTTTAAGAGTAAATAAAATAGAAACTCAAAGCGTGAAGCGCGTAGCGAAATACGCATAGCGCTTTTGAACTTGATTCTTGAGCTTGAACTTAATTCACCCTTTGCCCAATCGCTTTCTAAGTTTGGATAAACCGACAGGAGTTAGCCCTAAATAAGAAGCAATTAAATATTGCGGTACCCGTTGCAACAAGTCGGGTCTTTTTTCTAAAATTCGTAGATACCGTTCTTCATTACTGCGATTGTTTAAGCGATCTACACGATTAAAGGTCTTAATAAAAGCCTCCTGCATAGAGAGTCGCCCAAAGCGTTCCAATTGGTGTGATTCTTGAAATGATTTTTCAGCGAGTTCTTTTTTAACGGCAAAAACGGTAGTGTCTTCTGTGGCTTCTAAATAGCAGTTGGAGTGTGTTTCTTTTACATAGGCGATTAAATCCGTGAAAAAGACATCATCCGTATAGAACTCCAGCACTTTGATTTCACCATCTTCTAGTTTATAAAAACTGATACAGCCTTTTTCCAAATAGTAAAAATGGTCGACCAGATTTCCAGGCGAGACCAAACGTTCCCCTTTTTTTAAAGTAATGATTTTATAAAAACCTAAAGCGTAGTCTAAGGATTCCTTATCAACTTGGGTATACGATAATACCTTGTTTCTTATGTTTTTAAAGAGGTCTATTTTTGTTGTGGGTTTCAAAAACTTATTTTGATTTTACTTATGTATTTAAAGATAAGGATTTGAATATGTTTTTTTGGTGAAATCTTAATTTAACCAAACTACTTACTCAAGTAAAACCAACAAAAAAGCCGTAACATTTGCTACGGCTTTTTCTGTACTCGAGTCGGGACTTGAACCCGCACGGGCTAATGCCCACAGGATTTTAAG
>CAYGUO010000016.1:0-29313 GCA_964353095.1 uncultured Flavobacteriaceae bacterium
CTGCAGTACTTTTATTGTTCCGCCAAAAATGGAGAATGGCAATTAACCGTTCTGCGGAGGCGATGACAATTTTCTCAGTTATTCAGGCTGGATTATTTCCAATAATCCACATGGGTCGTCCATGGTTGGCCTATTGGGTATTGCCAATACCAAACCAGTTTGGATCACTATGGGTGAATTTTAACTCACCATTGCTATGGGATGTATTTGCAATCTCAACATACCTCTCGGTTTCTTTAGTGTTTTGGTGGACGGGCTTGCTTCCTGATTTTGCGATGATTCGTGATAGGGCAGTTAAACCTTTTCAAAAAAAGATTTATGGTTTACTGAGTTTTGGTTGGACAGGGCGCGCTAAAGATTGGCAACGTTTTGAGGAGGTCTCATTAGTGCTTGCCGGTTTGGCGACACCACTGGTACTATCCGTTCATACAATTGTATCCTTTGATTTCGCCACTTCGGTAATCCCTGGATGGCATACAACCATCTTTCCTCCATACTTTGTTGCAGGAGCTATTTTTTCAGGATTTGCAATGGTGAACACCTTGCTTATCATTATGCGAAAAGTATGTAGTCTTGAAGAATATATTACAGTACAGCATATCGAATTAATGAATATTGTAATAATGATTACAGGTTCCATAGTAGGCTGTGCGTACATCACGGAATTATTTATGGCATGGTATTCTGGTGTTGAATATGAGCAATACGCTTTCTTGAATAGGGCGACCGGACCTTATTGGTGGGCTTATTGGGCAATGATGAGTTGTAATGTATTCTCGCCCCAGTTCATGTGGTTCAAAAAATTAAGAACTAGTATCATGTTTTCTTTCTTTATCTCAATTGTAGTAAATATTGGGATGTGGTTTGAGCGTTTTGTGATTATCGTAACCTCATTGCATAGGGATTACCTTCCATCTTCATGGACAATGTTTTCACCTACGTTTGTTGATATTGGAATTTTTATCGGTACGATTGGCTTTTTCTTTGTATTGTTTTTATTGTATTCAAGAACATTTCCAGTAATTGCTCAAGCAGAGGTAAAATCAATTTTGAAATCTTCAGGTGAACGTTACAAAAAATTAAGGGATGCTGGACAACCTTTATACCAAATGCCAGTAAGAGGTTCAAATGAAACAATACAAGCTCCAGCTGCTAAAGACGACAAGGTATCTTCTCTATTAGATACTTTAGGTGCTTTTGATGCTGAGAACGAAACTCCTGATGAGCTTCAAAAGGTAAAAGGTATAGGACCGCAAATGGAACAGGTGCTGAATCAGATTGGGATATTCACTTTTGCACAGGTTAGTAAAATGACTTCTAAAGAGTATGATTTACTGGATTCTATTACGGAGAAATTCCCAGGTAGGGCACAGCGTGATGATTGGGCTGGCCAGGCAAAAAAATTAAATAACAAAAAGTAGTTATGGCATCAAAGGTTATACATGCGGTTTACAACGACGATGACATATTGATGAATGCTGTCAAAAAAGTTCGTTCAGAACACCATCATATTGAAGAGGTGTTCACACCTTTTCCAGTCCACGGGCTTGATAAAGCCATGGGACTAGCGGATACTAGGCTTGCAATTACAGCATTTATGTATGGTTGTTTAGGTTTAACGGTTGCTGTAGTGATGATGAACTTTATTATGATTGAAGACTGGCCACAGGATATTGGTGGTAAACCAAGTTTTAGTTATTTGGAAAATATGCCAGCTTTTGTTCCAATCATGTTTGAACTAACGGTATTTTTTGCGGCACATTTAATGGTGATTACGTTTTATTTAAGAAGTAGAATGTGGCCATTTAAAGAGGCTGAGAATCCTGATAAAAGAACCACAGATGATCTCTTTCTTATGGAAATAGGGATTCATGATAACGAGGAGGAATTGAAAAGTTTATTGTTCGAAACGGGAGCAATAGAAGTAACAGTTACAGAAAAGAATGAGTAGCATGAAGCAATTCGTAAAAATAACATTGGTTTTTGTTTTGTTATTAGGATTCATATCCTGTAATGACAAAGACGCGCCTAATTATCAATACATGCCAAATATGTATGAACCGATTGGGTATGAGACGTATCAAGGTGTTGATAATGGGCTTTTCCCACAGGGAACATCCGCAATGCTTCCTGCTGAGAATACAATTTCAAGGGAATGGATGCCTTATGAGTATGATAACAGTCCTGAAGGGAAAGAACTTGCTAGAATACAACCAAGCCCTTTAGATTCTTTAAATACAGAGGCGAATCTGGCGAATGGAAAAATATTGTATGACGTATATTGTGCTATCTGTCACGGTCCAAAAGGTAAAGGACAGGGAACACTGGTGAAAAGAGAAAAAATTCTAGGTGTTCCTAGTTACGATGATGTAGCTAGAAATATTACAGTAGGAAGTACCTATCATACCATGTATTATGGTTTGAACTCAATGGGTTCCTATGCCTCGCAAATGAGCACGGAAGAAGAGCTTTGGCAAGTGGCAGAGTACGTTATGAAATTAAAAGCAGACCTAACAAAATAAGAAAACATTAAGTATGTATACGTTTTCAAATAGACTTAAAATTACATCTTTCATTCTAATGGCCATTGGTGCTATTTGTTTGACAACAGGGTTTTTAAGTGCGCCAAGTACGGTGGAAGAAGCAAAAACCATGGTTGCAGCATCTCATGGTGATGGACACGGAGAAGAAGCAAGTCATGCGGCGGCAGACGAACATGGCGGTGACCATGCGGATGCACATTCAGCAAGTCATGATGAGCATTTGTTGCACCAATTACAAAACAGACCATGGTCGGCGTTATATGTTGCAGCGTTCTTTTTCTTTATGATTTCTTTAGGTACCTTAGCATTCTACGCTATACAACGAGCTGCTCAGGCAGGTTGGTCACCTTTGTTATTCAGGGTGATGGAAGGAATAACATCCTACATTGTTCCCGGTGGAATAATTGTATTTGTAATTTTGTTGCTTTCAACACTTCATTGGAACCATTTGTTTACTTGGATGGATGCTGATGTAGTTGCTCATGATGCGCTATTACAAGGAAAAAAGGGATATTTAAACCCTACATTTTTTCTGGTTAGAGCAGCAATATTTTTGGGTGGATGGATAGCTTACAGACAATACTCAAGAAAATTATCTTTAGAACAAGACAAAGCTACGGATGATTCAAAATTCAAATTGAATTTTAGAATCTCTGCTGCGTTTTTAGTATTTTATCTCATTACAGAATCTATAATGTCTTGGGATTGGATTATGAGTGTTGATCCACACTGGTTCAGTACCTTATTTGGATGGTATGTATTCGCCAGTATGTTCGTTTCTGGTATCACTACCATTGCCTTGATTACAATTTATCTAAAATCTAAAGGGCTTTTACCAGAAGTTAACAATAGTCATATTCATGATTTAGCAAAGTTCATGTTCGGAATAAGTATCTTCTGGACTTATTTATGGTTTAGCCAGTTCATGTTGATTTGGTATGCCAACATTCCAGAAGAAGTTACCTATTTTGTAACTCGTATAGAGGATTATAAATTGCCATTTTTTGGTATGCTAGTGTTGAATTTTATATTCCCATTATTGGTATTGATGAATAGTGACTATAAGCGTGTAAATTGGTTTGTAGTGATGGCAGGTATTGTAATATTGTTTGGACACTATATGGACGTGTTTAACATGATTATGCCAGCAACGGTAGGTGACCAGTGGTATTTAGGTATTCCTGAAATTGGAGGTATATTGTTTTTTGCGGGCCTCTTTATTTATTGGGTTTTCAATGCACTATCAAAAGAGCCGTTAACACCTAAGAGAAATCCGTTTATAGAGGAAAGTAAGCATTTCCATTATTAAAAATGTAAGAGAAAGCAGTTAAAGAATGACTACATTATTGATATTATCAGTTTTAGTTTTAGTGGCAGTTGCTGTTTGGCAAATGACCAAAATATTTCAATTGTCACAACTAAAAGCAGACGCTTCAAACGCTCAGATAGCCAATGATAATGATAACCGCTACAACGGTTACTTGTTGTTTGCCTTCTTGGTATTTATTTATGGTATTACTATTTTTAGCTTTGCTAAATATACCAAAGTACTCTTACCTGAGGCGGCTTCGGCGCATGGTGGGGAATATGATACGCTCATGTGGACCTCGTTTGCAATTATATTTTTCGTACAGACGATAACACAAGCATTGTTGCACTATTTCGGTTATAAGTATCGAGGTGAGGAAGGAAAGAAAGCACTTTTTTACGCAGACAACGATAGGTTGGAATTTATATGGACCATCATTCCTGTTATTGTATTGGCCGGTTTGATTATTTGGGGGCTTTATTCATGGACTAACATCATGGATGTAAACGATGAAGATGATCCATTAATAGTGGAATTGTATGCACAACAATTTAATTGGACTGCTAGGTACGGTGGAGAGGATAATGTTTTAGGGGATGCAAGTGTGCGGCTTATAGATATTGATAGGGCAAACATCTTAGGTTTGGATGAATCTGATCCTAATGCGGCGGATGATGTGATTGTAAAGGAATTACACTTGCCCGTTGGTCGTAAGGTAAATTTTTATATGCGTTCTCAAGACGTACTTCATTCGGCATATATGCCTCATTTTAGAGCGCAGATGAACTGTGTCCCTGGTATGATAACTGAATTTTCGTTTACACCAACCATTACTACAGAAGAGATGAGGTTAAAACCAGATGTAGTTGATAAAGTGAAAAGAACGAACGCAATAAGAGCTAAAAAGGCAGCTATGGGTGAGCCAAATTCTGACCCTTGGGAGTTTGATTATGTCTTGTTATGTAATAAAATATGTGGGAAGTCACATTACAATATGCAATTGAAGATTATTGTGGAGACGGAGGATGAGTATAATAAATGGGTTGCAGAGCAAGGTACCTTTGGTGAAATGATGGCACCTGCTCAATAAAAATTAGGCTAGAAAAAGGAAATAATAAATTAAAAAAAAGAATCATTATGTCTGCAGTAGCAAATGTTGACGATCACGCACATGATGAACATCATCATCACAAAGAAACATTTATAACTAAATATATATTTAGTCAAGACCATAAGATGATTGCCAAACAATACCTTATCACTGGGGTATTGGTAATGGGCTTTATTGGAATTGGTATGTCTTTATTGTTTAGAATGCAATTGGCTTGGCCTGGAGAGTCTTTTTCAGTTTTTGAGGCGCTTTTAGGGAAATGGGCTCCTGGTGGGGTTATGGATGCTGATGTGTATTTGGCTTTGATTACGATGCACGGAACCATCATGGTATTCTTTGTTTTGACGGCCGGACTGAGTGGAACATTCAGTAATCTACTCATTCCATTGCAAATTGGAGCACGTGACATGGCATCCGGATTTTTGAACATGCTTTCTTTTTGGATGTTCTTTGTATCAACGGTAATCATGGTAATTTCATTATTTGTAGAAGCGGGGCCAGCGGCTGCAGGATGGACAATTTATCCTCCGCTAAGTGCTTTGCCTATGGCACAGCCTGGCTCGGGTATGGGGATGACCTTGTGGTTGGTCTCCATGGCAATTTTTATTGCTTCTTCCCTTTTGGGTTCTTTGAATTATATCGTAACGGTAATCAATTTAAGAACTAAAGGGATGTCAATGACACGTTTGCCTTTAACGATTTGGGCATTCTTTGTTACGGCGATTATTGGTGTTATTTCTTTCCCAGTATTATTGTCGGCAGCCTTGTTGTTGATTATGGATAGAAGTTTTGGTACTTCTTTCTTTCTTTCTGATATTTTTATACAAGGTGAAGTTTTACATTACCAAGGTGGTTCGCCAGTACTGTACGAGCATTTGTTTTGGTTCTTGGGGCACCCTGAGGTGTATATTGTATTACTTCCAGCATTGGGTATTACCTCGGAGGTAATGTCAACGAATGCTAGAAAACCAATTTTTGGGTACCGTGCAATGGTCGCCTCTATATTGGCAATTGCATTTTTATCTACAATTGTTTGGGGTCACCACATGTTTATTTCAGGTATGAACCCATTCTTGGGTTCGGTATTTACCTTCACTACATTATTAATAGCGATTCCATCAGCGGTAAAAGCGTTCAATTATATCACTACATTATGGAAAGGGAATTTACAGTTAAACCCTGCGATGCTATTTTCAATTGGTTTGGTTTCTACTTTTATAACCGGCGGTTTAACGGGTATTATTCTTGGTGATAGCACTTTGGACATTAATGTTCATGATACGTATTTTGTGGTTGCACATTTCCACTTGGTAATGGGTATTTCGGCCTTGTACGGTTTGTTTGCTGGGGTATATCATTGGTTCCCGAAGATGTTTTATGGTAGAATGATGAATAAGAATTTAGGGTATATTCATTTTTGGATAACTGCTATCTGTGCTTATGGTGTTTTCTTCCCTATGCATTTTGTTGGTATGGCGGGCGTACCTAGAAGATATTATGAGAACACGGCTTTTCCAATGTTTGATGAATTAACGAACGTACAAGTATTAATGACGGTATTTGCCCTGATTGCAGGAGCTGCGCAATTAGTGTTTGTTTACAATTTTATCAGTAGTATTTTTTATGGTAAGAAAGGGCCTCAAAATCCTTGGAAATCAAATACTTTAGAATGGACGGCACCTCAGGAACATATTCATGGTAACTGGCCAGGAAAAATTCCAGAAGTACACCGTTGGGCATATGATTACAGTAAAACATACGAGAATGGTGAATACATCATTGAGGGGCAAGATTTTGTTCCACAAGACGTTCCACTTCAAGAAAATGAAGAAGAAATGCACCATTAATAATTCTATTTTTGGAATAAAAAAAGCCATCCGTTACGGATGGCTTTTTTATTTGACTATTTTGGTATGGTTTTTTCTATTTCATGATGTGTTTAGGATGACTTTTCTGAAAAAATGTGTCCAAATATAGTAAGTAACACTTAAATTGATATTCAATGAGAAATGCTATTATACTTTTGATAATCTGCTTCCCGATAGTAATCAAGGCACAACGTAAGCCGAAAATCAAAGGGAACAGACAGGTGACTGAGGTACGTGAAGAATTAACTTCTTTTAATGCGATTGAATTAAACGACAATCTTGAGCTAACACTCAAAAAATCGTTTGGTGAAGGTTATGAGATTTTAGCAGATGATAACCTTATAGATATTTTAAAATTTAAAGTGATTGATAGTACTTTGGTAGTCTCTGCATTTTACGAGGTAACGTCTAAAAAGAAGCTGGAAATTACCATAAACTACAAAGAACTTAAAGCCATAACGCTTCGAGATGGTAAAATTACTGGAGAAGATATTATCAATGCCGATGAAATTTATCTAAATGTTTTTGGCCCCTCTAAAATTGATATAAAGGCCAATGCTTTTGTGGGTCATGTGAATATGGAAGATAATAGTGTGGGTGATTTCAATCTTGATATAGATTCTTTAAATATCAACATGAAACATAAATCGGACGCACGGTTGTATGCGGTAACCGGAGCCAAGAACATAACATTGTTGAATACTTCAAGCTTAACAATAGAGGGAACCACAGATTCGTTACAATTAAAAATGTTGAATAACACAAAATTCAAAGGAGAGAAGCTACAAACGGGAGGAGCGGCATTAGAACTTGAAGAATCAGCATTGGCTAGAGTGTATGTAACTAGAGACTTAGAACTGCAATCAAGGGGAGATTCAAAAACCTATTTATACGGAGACCCAAGAATCAGCATCCTTCAATTTCTAGATACCTCTCAATTGATAAAAAAAGAAAACTAATCTGCAATTGGGGCGGTTATTAAATATGTTGGTATACCAAAGCCATCCACCAAAGAATTAATATGAGGCCGCAGTTCAGTGCTTAACCGCTCAATACGCTGTCTTATCGCTTTTGATTTGGTGCCCCCTAAGTAGCCTTGCTCTAAATACCAAGTAGCATTTTCCCTGATGATGGTTAAACTATGTAAAGTACCAAGTTGATATAACAAGTCTTTATATTGTCCTTCTTCTTGTGTAGCTACAAATTCATAGTACCATTTTACTGCTAACACTTCGCTATAGGCTTTGCCCAGTTCCAATAGATGGGTTTGAACTTTCAGAAAAGCTTGATAACTAGGAATGCCTTTTTTAATATATCCTCGAATACGCATGGCTGCTGAGTCCGTAAGCCTTCTTAGTCTAAAGTCTAGAGCATGTAAATGAAATTTATGATTATAGAGATGGGTCTTGTCCGTTTTATTGGAATACGCTGGGTTTATAGTGGTGAGCTTATCGCTAAACCTTCCTCCTAATAGCTTTAGCACGCTTACAAAACCACCAGCGTTTAATTCAGACTTGAAGTCAGAAAGCACTCCTTTCGCTGCCAATTGCAACAGTACGGTGTTATCCCCTTCAAAAGTGGTAAAAATATCCGTATCGGTTTTTAGGTCCGCAATACGATTTTCTAATAAATAGCCTTTTCCCCCACAAGCCTCTCTACATTCTTGAATAGTTTCAGAAGAAAACCAGGTGATGATAGATTTGAGCCCCGCAACCTGTGTCTCAATTCTACGTTTATCAGCGGTACTGTTGGCATAATCATGCATGGCTTTTTGCAAAACAACATGATATACATAGCTTGTGGCCACCTTCGGAATCAATCTTAACTGGTGTGATGGGTAATCCATCAATAAATCTTCTTGTACTTTTATGGAGTCATTGAATTGCCTTCTTTGTAAGGCATGTTTTATCGCAATGGTCAATGACATTTTAGCTCCCGCCAATGCACCTTTTGCAACACAAATACGACCACCGACCAGGGTGCCCAACATAGTAAAAAATCGCTTATTGGGGTTTTTTATTTTAGATTGGTAATTTCCTTCAGAATCAATTTGGCCATATTTATCCAATAAGTTTTCAACAGGCACCTTTACTTGATTAAACCAAATTTTACCATTATCCACCCCGTTTAACCCCAATTTATAACCATTGTCTTCTATGGTAAGGCCTTTAAGGGTTTCATGTTCTTGATTCCGCAACGGAACAAGTACTGCATGAACGCCCATATTTTTTCCGCGTACTATTAATTGTGCAAATACGGATGCCATTTTAGAGTGCAGCGCATTGCCAATATATTCTTTATTGTCATTTTTACCAGGAGTATGAATCACTAAGCTGCGGGTTTCATGAATATAGGTAGCTGTAGTTTTAATGCCACGCACATTACTGCCATGACCCGTTTCTGTCATTGCAAAGCATCCCAATAGTTTAGTTTCGCCAGTATCTTTTAAATAGTTGTCGTGATGGTACTTGCTTCCTAAATTTTGAATACTACCACCGAAAAGGCCGAATTGTACCCCAAATTTTATAGCTAAACTACCATCAACAAACATCAGGTGCTCAAATATGGAAGCGTAACTTTCAATGTTTTCTTTACCGCCATAAATTGTGGGGTAGGCCAAAGCACCCCAACCATCAGAAGCCAATACCTTTACTTGCTCTAAGGCCAATTCCCGGGCTTGTTCTTTATCTCTGTTACTATGCCATTCAAAAATGGGTTTTTTAAGAAAGCTCCGGAATTTATTGATTTCATCAAGGTGCGGCTTATTTAACATAGCATCAATAGTTTCGGCTGAATATTGATTGGAATACGATTGATGAACTACTTCAACATTGAACAAATGATTGTAATGGTTGGGTTGTATTCCCAGATTTACTTCAATCGTTCTTAAATTTGTATTTACCTTATTGGTTTCTGAATAAAACTGGGCTACCTTTTGTGAAAAGGCTTCAAGCGGATAGGTTTCACTTTCTATCAAACGTGCTCCACTAGTCGTTATTAACTGTTGCCAATTTTTAATCTCCGCATTTTTTGGTGGATTGGAACGGTCAAGCCAGCTATTTAATTTTCTTCTATCCAAATCAAGTAAAGACTCGTCTTCTTGAATGGTATTTTGTACCACTTCAATTTCTGATGCTGATAGTAAATCATCTGACCAGATTACGTAAAAGAAGGGAATGTATGGTATTATCGCGTTGCTGTAATTCGTTATATTCATGCTATGAATTTACAATAAATCCAATCATTTTTTCAAAGTCTTCAATTTGAAAATCTTATAGTGTAATTACTTTATCTTTGTTAAGATGAATGACAATCTTGATCCCACAAACGGTAATTTCTCTCAAGAGGAGATAGATATTGAAAGAGCTTTACGGCCTATAAGTTTTGATGATTTTACGGGTCAAGAACAAGTACTTGAAAATCTAAAGATTTTTGTGCAAGCCGCAAATCAAAGAGACGAGGCTTTAGACCATACCTTATTTCACGGTCCTCCTGGTCTTGGTAAGACAACTCTAGCCCATATTTTGGCTAATGAGTTGGGTGTGGGCATTAAAATCACTTCAGGCCCTGTTTTAGATAAACCAGGTGATTTGGCCGGGTTACTTACAAATTTAGAAGAGCGAGATGTCTTGTTTATAGATGAGATACATCGGCTGAGTCCTATTGTGGAAGAATATTTATATTCCGCCATGGAAGACTATAAGATTGATATTATGATTGAAACGGGTCCTAATGCCAGAACGGTTCAAATCAATCTCAGTCCGTTTACCTTAATTGGCGCAACAACCCGTTCTGGTCTTTTGACCGCGCCCATGCGGGCAAGATTTGGCATTCAAAGCCGTTTGCAGTATTATGGTACGGAACTACTTTCGACCATTGTAGAACGTAGTGCTGAAATTTTAAAAGTGCCTATCACGAATGAGGCAGCTATTGAAATTGCAGGTCGTAGCAGAGGTACGCCACGTATTTGTAATGCCTTGCTCCGCCGCGTACGTGATTTTGCCCAAATTAAGGGTAATGGTAGTATTGACATGGAAATTTCAAAGTTCAGTTTAAAGGCATTGAATGTAGATGCTCACGGCCTTGATGAGATGGATAATAAAATATTGACCACCATAATTGATAAATTTAAAGGTGGTCCAGTGGGTATTACTACGGTAGCCACTGCGGTTTCAGAAAGTGCCGAAACTATTGAAGAGGTCTATGAGCCATTTTTAATTCAACAAGGTTTTATCATGCGTACGCCAAGAGGAAGGGAAGTGACCGAATTGGCCTATAAACACTTAGGTAGAGTAAAAGGGAATACGCAAGGGGGGTTGTTTTAGATGAAAAACCTACCCCACGTTTCAGCCGCTAAAGTTTTAGTAAACAGCAAAAGAATACTGGCGAACCCATTGCCTTTCCATAAAGAGAATTTTGATAAGTTAGGAGATACTTTTCGGATTTCAATACCGGGCGAAGGTGAAGTAATTTTTTCACGAAACGCTGAATGGGCAAAACAAATCCTTCAAAAAAAACATCGATTTTATTCTAAATCTAAACTTCAAACGAAAGATTTAGCAAAATACATAGGTCATGGTTTGTTGACCTCAGAAGGAGAGCATTGGCGCACACACCGTAGAATGATTCAACCTGCTTTTCATTTGAAAAACCTAAAATCGCTTTTGGGTATTATGCAAAAAGCAATTGTTGATGAAACGGAGCGAATTGAACCAGATAAAGAGCAAGATGTTTTTGATTTAATGGGTGATGTTGCTTTTCAGGTTGTGGCAAAATCCCTTTTTAGCTCTAAGGACATTCGAGAGCCTATGGCCAGGCTAAAGGATATTACAGAAGAAAATCAGCGAATGTTGATTAAAGAGATGAGACAACCTTATTTTAAATGGTGGTTTAAAGCATCTGGTAAAATTGGCGCAGAACTTAAAAAATCAAAAGAAGCAAGGTCGATTTTAAACACTTTAATTGAAGCGCGATTGGCCAGCAATCAAAAAAGTACGGACTTGTTAGATATGCTTTTGGAAGCTACCTACGATGATGGTACAAAAATGCCACGCAGGCAGCTGATTGACGAATTGTTAATTCTATTTGCGGCGGGTCATGAAACTACAGCCAATGCATTGTCGTTTACCTTATTTTTTATAGCAGAAAATCCTGAATTGCAAGAACAGCTTTTTGAAGAAACTGCTGCTTTGAACAGGGGTTCGTTCGTGATGGAAGATTTGCAAAAGCTGCCGCTAACACAATCGTGTATTAATGAAGCGATGCGATTATATCCTCCAGTATATTTTATTGATAGAGTAGCTCTGGAGGATAATGAAATCGACGGACTAAGTCTTAAAAAAGGAACATTGGTATTATTATCCATGTTTGAATTACATCGTCATCGTGATTTCTGGGAAAAGCCTGAAACCTATATTGCCAATAGGTTCACGCATTTTGAAGATAAAAAATACACCAATTATTACTATCCGTTTGGTGCTGGGCCACGGATGTGTATCGGTAATGCTTTTGCTACCTATGAAATGCTGATGGTAATTACCACATTAATACGGAAATATAGAATTTCAACAGAGATGAAGGCCATTGAAATAAATCCTATGATTTCATTAAAGCCTAAAGCGGTAAAACTTAAATTTCAAAAAAGATAAAACCTAGGTTTTTCTTCCTAGGTTTTATAATTCTTTTGGCCAGTAAGAGCAGGTTAGCTCAAAATAGCACTTTCATCCGAGAATTTTTTGTAGCTAAAGTAAATGGTGCCTACCGCAAAGACGATCAATGATACCAACATAGCTATATACATCCCTATATTGATGGTTCCGGCCATGATTTCTTTTACGCCTAAACCAATATTCAATACCGGAACAAAAACAGTTGCCCAGGTAAATTCAATCCCTGGCATTAGTGCCATTACCAATGGGATAATGATTAAAATAATGATTGGAGATGCTTTACTTTGGGCTTCTTTAAATGTGCTTGCCCCGGCAACCAACGCAATGATGAGTCCTGCTAAGAATAATGAAAAAGGAATCAATAATAATAGGATCATGATAATGGATTGCGGATTCAACATTTCCGTTAAAGCAAGTTTAAAGGTATCAGGAATGTCCTCTATAAAATTGAGGCCAATGATTAAACCCGTAAGATTTAATAGCGCAGGGATAAAGCCTAACAAAGAAGCTACAATGGCCTTGCCCATTAATACGGAAAACTTAGAAATGGGTAACGATAACGTAGTTTCAATGGTTTTTCGTTCCTTTTCACCGGTCACCAAATCAATTGCAGCCAATAGACAGCCGCCCCACATGGTTAAGATGAAAATATAAGGAATAAACCCTCCAATACGCTTACCAATAAGTTCTTTTTGTTCTCCTGCCTCAACATAAGTTTGAACCATAGGAGTCATTTTTTCAACAGGAATCGCTAACCTTGAAATTCGTTCTTTTGCTAGTGTACCACTATAGGCTTCCAAAATTTTTGAAACTCTTCCATTAACATTGTCTTTTGTTCCATTTCGGTGTACTTGAACTTCAGCGGTGTTAAGACTGTCCATTTTTGTTTGCCAATCTGAAGGGAATACCAATGCAGTTTGTATCGTTCCATCATTGATCAAGGTTTTAAAATCTTCTGAACCTTCATAGGTAGTCACTTGGTTCAAAGTGTCTTTGTTGACCAAAGCCATAAAATCACTGGGTGCATTGACCAAACCAATTTTTACCTTTTTTTGTTGGTTATTTTCTTGAATCATTTGGCTCACTTTAATACCACCAAACATTAGAATTGGAATGAGTAATGTAGGGAGTACTATGGAGTTTATGATGGTTTTTTTATCTCTAAGAAGCTCAGTTAGCTCTTTTTTTACAATAATGAATAAGTCTCTCATCTTATGCTTCTTTTACGCGGTTAATGAATTCTTGGGTAAGGTTATCTGCTTTCATCTCTTTTTTAAAGTTTTCAAAAGAGTCATTATATATGATTGAACCCTTACTGATAATGGCTAAATCGTCACATAGTAAATCTACCTCACTCATAATATGTGATGAAAAAATAACCGTTTTGTTATGCTCTTTTGATTCACGGATCAAATCGATAATGCTATCAGCGGTAATTACATCCAAACCAGATGTGGGTTCGTCGAAAATCAGTACCTCAGGGTCATGTATCAAAGTTCTGGCAATAGAAACTTTTTGTTTCATACCTGTACTCATTTGGCCCATTCGTTTTTTTCGGAACTCATTAATACCCAATTTATCAAAAAGGTATTCTTTTCGCTCTTTATATGCTGGCTCTGGTAGTTTGTAGAGCTTACCAAAAAAGTCTAAGGTTTCATCAGGGTTTAAACGTTCATAAAGACCAGTAGAGCCCGTCAAAAAGCCAATACGTTTTTTTACTTCGTCATTGCCTTTTGAGATATCTACATGGTCAACAATTGCGTTACCTGAAGTAGGGTTGATAATACCGGCAATCATTCTTAAGGTTGTGGTTTTGCCAGCTCCATTAGGCCCAAGAAGTGAAAAAATTCTTCCTGGTTTACATTCAAATGAAACTTTGTTGACCGCATTGACGGTCACCGTTTCTTTTTTAAACCCTTTGCCCGTTTTAGAAACGAAGGATTTTGTGAGATTATCTATTTTTATCATGTCGTTGGTTTAGTAAACACTTATGTTAGTAACGAAAATAGGGAAATGTTACATTTACCTTTGAATACTTTTTCAAGGATTCTTATTTGTCCGAAAAAAATATGGAGTGTTTCCTTTTTGAGAATCGTATTTTAGCAAGCTACCGCTGATACTAATGAGTTTAAAAGAATCGTATTCAAAACTGATAAAAGATGAGGCTAAACGCCTAGGGTTTTTGTCATGCGGAATTTCAAAAGCTACTTTTCTTGAAGAAGAAGCTCCACGATTGGAAAGGTGGTTGAATAACAATATGCATGGTGAAATGGCGTATATGGCAAATCACTTTGACAAACGTTTAGATCCCACAAAATTGGTTGAAGGCTCAAAATCAGTAATATCGTTGTTATTGAATTACTACCCTTCAGAAGAACAAAGTCAAGATGCTTATAAAATCTCAAAGTATGCCTACGGTACAGATTATCATTTCGTTATCAAAGACAAGTTAAAGAATCTGTTACATTTTATTCAAGAAGAAATTGGGGATGTTCAGGGGCGTGCTTTTGTAGATTCTGCCCCAGTGTTGGATAAGGCTTGGGCAGCAAAGAGTGGCTTGGGTTGGATAGGCAAGCACAGTAATCTTTTAACGCAGCAGGTAGGGTCGTTTTACTTTATTGCTGAACTTATAATTGATTTAGAATTGGAATACGACACTCCTGTAACCGACCATTGCGGAACGTGCACAGCTTGTATTGATGCTTGCCCAACTGAGGCAATTGTTGGGCCTTATGTGGTGGATGGCAGTAAATGCATTTCCTATTTTACGATAGAATTGAATAATGAGATTCCGAATGAATTTAAAGGGAAGTTTGATGAATGGATGTTTGGTTGTGATATTTGTCAAGATGTTTGCCCATGGAACAAATTTTCAAAGCCACATAAAGAACCCCTTTTTAATCCGCACCCTGATTTGCTTTCCATGACCAAAAAAGATTGGGAAGAAATAACGGATGAGGTTTTTAGAAAAGTGTTCAAAAAATCTGCAGTAAAAAGAACAAAATTTTCTGGACTACAAAGAAATATCAAGTTTTTGAAATAGGAAGAGAGTAAAGCGAAATCGATTGCGTTGGTAAATTCTTGGTTTTGGATACTTATTTTTATCAAAACACTAAAGATTATAGTATCTTGAAAAGATATTTATGGATAAACTGGGTGTAAATAGTTTTCCAGACCAAACTTAACTACCATGAAAATTAAAAAACCGCAACTTAGTTTTTGGCAAATATTCAATATGAATGTTGGCTTTTTAGGTATTCAATACAGCTTTGGATTACAACAGACAGCAATTAATCCTATTTTTTTATATCTGGGTGCCCCAGAAGAAATGTTGCCAATTTTGAATATTGCAGGTCCAGTTACGGGGCTTATTGTGCAACCCATTATTGGTGCAATGTCTGATAAAACATGGTCACCAAAATGGGGTCGTAGAAAACCATATTTTTTAATTGGTGCAATTATCGGTAGTTTATGTTTGTTTGCTTTTCCGAGTAGTCCGGTACTATGGTTTGCAGTGGGGCTTTTGTGGATATTAGATGTGGGCAACAATATGGCCATGGAACCTTATCGTGCTTTTGTTGGGGATAAACTTCCGGAAAAGCAGCTGAGTTTGGGGTATCAAATGCAAAGTCTTTTTGTGGGTGCGGGTATTCTGTTGGCAAACGGATCTATTGTTTTGTTTCAGTATCTATTTGGTGGCGATTCAGTTGAGGTTGCTGGTGAAATACCACAATGGCTTTATTACTCTTTTTACATTGGTGGTATGCTTTCCATAGCTACTATTTTATGGTCAGTTCTAAAAACTCCAGAAATTCCGCCATCAGATGAGGAGTTGGCCGAGATTAACCATGATAAAATTCAGCCTTTTAAAGTACGGTTGGCAAAACCGTTTAAGGAAATTGGGGCAGCTATTAGAGAAATGCCTCCCTTCATGTGGAAGATAGGTGCGGTTTACTTATTTCAATGGTACGCGCTCTTTGTTTATTGGCAGTATATCACTCCTTTGTTCAAATTAACGATGGGGTATTCTACATCCGAAGCTGCGTCTCAATCGGCTCAAATGAGCTTGACTTACAATATTGTCACTATGGTCGTTGCATTAGCTTTAGTTCCTTTAACCCTTAAATATGGAGGTAAAAAGGTTTATGCCTATAGTTTGGTAGGTACTGCAATCGCACTCTTTACGATACCATTTATTAATGATTCCTTATATGTATTGGCACCAATGGTATTATTTGGTGTAGGTTGGGCTGCTATGATGGGTATTCCTTATACCATGGTTTCAAAAGTAGTTCCGCAAGACAGAAGAGGGGTTTATATGGGTATCTTGAATATGATGATCGTTATTCCAATGGGTATTGAAACCCTAACTTTCGGTCCAATTTATAAATATCTATTGGGTGGTAACGCTATTAATGCTATTCTGTTTGCAGGGGCTTTTTTCTTAATTTCTGCATTATTGGCAATGCGGCTAAATGTAAAGAACGAAAGCAAAGAGATAGTTTCTGAGGCGCAATAAATACATTTCTTAAAAAGTTGTTTTTAGTCAACCGACCTGTTGTTTAGTTCGGTTGATTACCCTTAAATTTACGTTTTCCAAATCATAGGTATGAGCAAAGAAAAAAATCGTAGAGAAGCACTAGTTTATCACGCTAAACCAAAACCGGGTAAGATAAAGGTGGTGCCTACAAAGCCTTACGCAACACAACGAGATTTGGCTCTGGCCTACTCTCCAGGTGTAGCAGAACCCTGTCTAGAAATAAGTAAAAACAAAGATGATGTTTATAAATATACTGCTAAAGGCAATGTTGTTGCTGTAATATCAAACGGAACAGCAGTTTTGGGTCTGGGAAATATTGGTCCTGAGGCTTCAAAGCCCGTTATGGAGGGAAAATGTTTGCTCTTTAAAATTTTTGCGGATATTGATGGAATCGATATCGAATTGGATACGGAAGATGTCGATAAATTTATTGAAACCGTTAAAATTATTGCTCCAACTTTTGGAGGCATTAATCTTGAAGATATTAAAGCTCCGGAGGCTTTTGAAATAGAACGAAGGTTGAAAGAAGAGCTGGATATTCCTGTTATGCATGATGATCAACATGGTACTGCTATTATTTCTGCTGCTGCGCTATTGAATGCATTGGAACTTATCGAGAAGAAAATTGAAACCGTAAAAATTGTGGTCAGCGGTGCTGGTGCGGCCGCAATTTCGTGTACCCGTTTATACCAAGCTTTTGGTGCAAAGCGAGAAAATATTGTAATGCTTGATAGTAAAGGGGTAATCCGTTCAGATAGGGGCAACTTAAGTTCCCAAAAAGCCGAATTTGCAACCGATAGGGATATTTCTACTTTAGACGATGCAATGGCTGATGCTGATGTTTTTATTGGTCTTTCCATGGCAGATATTGTAACTCCGGCAATGTTGACCTCAATGGCAAAGAATCCTATTGTTTTTGCCATGGCAAACCCCAATCCTGAAATTGAATATGATATAGCTTGTAAAACAAGAAAGGATATTATCATGGCAACAGGGCGCTCCGACCATCCTAATCAGGTGAACAATGTTTTGGGTTTCCCTTTTATTTTTAGAGGTGCGCTAGATGTGCGCGCCACTAAAATCAATGAAGAAATGAAAATGGCTGCGGTTAGGGCTTTGGCAGATTTGACCAAAGAACCCGTTCCAGAACAGGTGAATATAACCTATGATACCACCCGTCTGACCTTTGGAAAAGATTATATTATACCAAAGCCTTTTGATCCTAGGTTAATAGCTACCATTCCACCAGCAGTTGCGAAAGCCGCTATGGAAAGTGGTGTGGCGAAAGCACCTATTCAAGATTGGGATAAATATGAAGAAGAGCTTTTGTTGCGTTCGGGCAATGATAATAAAGTGGTACGAATGCTTCATAATCGCGCAAAGATTAATCCTAAAAAAATAGTTTTTGCCGAAGCAGAATTGTTAGATGTTTTAAAAGCGGCGCAAACCGTTTACGAAGAAGGTATTGCCATTCCAATTTTACTTGGTCATAAAGAAACGATTTTAAAGCTTAAAAAAGAATTGGAGTTTGATGCGGATGTTGAAATCATTGATCCCCGTTCTGATGACTCTAATACGGTGCGAACCATGTACGCGGATAAACTATGGCAATTACGTAAGCGAAAAGGGGAAACCCGCTACAGTGCTCGTGTAAATATGGGTAAGCGTAATTATTTTGGTGCCATGATGGTCTTAGAGGGTGATGCCGACGGAATGATTTCGGGCTACTCAAGGGCGTATCCAAAAGTATTGAAACCAGTTTTTGAAGTTATTGGAAGGGCACATGGGGTAGGTAATGCTTCAACGGTCAATATTATGATTACAGAACGAGGGCCTCTATTTTTGGCGGATACCTCAATCAATATAGACCCAAATGCCGAAGAATTGGCCGAGATTGCACAAATGACCGCTAATGTGGCTACCACTTTTGGTTTTAATCCCGTAATGGCGATGTTGTCTTATGCGAATTTTGGTTCATCTAGCCATAAGGGGGCGCATAAGGTAAGAGAGGCAGTTAGAATATTGCATGAGCAAAACCCAGAATTGATTGTTGATGGCGAAATACAAACGGATTTTGCTTTGAACCAAGAGTTATGCCATAACAATTTCCCGTTTTCTAAATTGGCCGGTAAAAAAGTAAATACTTTTATCTTCCCTAATTTGGATGCATCCAATATTACCTACAAATTACTCAAAGGGTTGAATAACGCCAGTTCTATTGGCCCCATTATGGTCGGATTGCGAAAGTCCGTACACATATTACAGCTGGGTGCCAGTGTGGACGAGATGGTGAATATGGCCGCAGTAGCTGTTATAGATGCGCAAGAACGTGAAAAACGTAAAAAAGCTAAAATGGGTAACACAAAATAATCTGTTGCCAAACTCCAAAAAATAAAGAATGATTACACATATAAAAGGAAAACTGGTTGAGAAAAACCCAACTTATGTAGTTATTGATTGTAATGGAGTAGGATATTTTTTAAATATTTCCCTGCATACTTTTTCACAAATAAAAGATGAGGAGCTTATTCAATTATTTACACATCTTCAAGTAAAAGAAGATTCTCATACATTATTCGGTTTTGCGCAGAAGGCAGAGCGTGAAATCTTTAGATTATTACTTTCTGTTTCTGGTATTGGAGCTAGCACTGCACGCACCATGTTGTCTTCTCTGGATCCCACTCAAATAAAAGAGGCAATTGCAAGTGGTGACGTGCCTAAAATACAGTCTATCAAGGGTATCGGTGCTAAAACTGCACAAAGGGTCATTCTAGATTTAAAAGATAAGATTTTGAAAGTCTACGATATGGACGAAGTTTCACTACAATCAAACAATACAACAAAAGAAGAAGCGTTATCTGCTTTAGAGGTTCTTGGTTTCGTTAGAAGACAATCTGAAAAGGTTGTCGACCGGGTTCTTTCGCAAGATTCCTCGCTGAGCGTCGAGAACATCATTAAACAGGCGCTGAAAAATTTGTAGATAGTTTGAAAAGAGGGGCAAAACCACAACTTAAATCTGTAAGATTTAGGCATATTTTCTTTTTATGGTTTTTTTTGGGAGCAATTGGTTTTTCTTTTGCCCAAGATACCATACCTCAACAAGAAGTAGATTCTGTAAAAACAGGATTTACTCTTGGGGAAATCCTTTTAGATAATCCTGATAGTATTGTTGGTAAGTACTCATACGATTCCACGATTGACCGTTATGTATACACCGAAAGCGTTGGAAAATTCAATGTAAACTATCCTTTGTTTCTTACTCCAGATCAATACTATGAGTTGGTTCGAAAAGAAAGCATGAAATCTTATTTTAAGGAAAAGATTGATGCGTTTTCGGGCAAGAAAGAAGGTAGCGAAGAAGCTCGAAAAAATTTATTGCCAAACTTTTATGTGAACAGTAACTTTTTTGAATCTGTTTTTGGAGGTAATACTATAGAGGTAATTCCGCAAGGTTCTGTAGCTATGGATTTGGGTGTTATCTGGCAAAAGAACGATAACCCTGCCTTATCGCCCCGTAACAGAACAAACCTTTCTTTTGATTTTGACCAACGTATAAGTTTAAGTATGCTTGGTAAAGTAGGTGAGCGATTACAGGTGACTGCAAACTATGATACTGAAGCTACTTTTGATTTCCAAAACCTGGTGAAACTAGATTATACTCCTACCGAAGATGATATTCTTAGATCTATAGAAGTTGGTAATGTGAACATGCCCTTGAACAGTTCATTAATTACAGGTGCTCAGAGTCTTTTTGGAATAAAAACACAATTACAGTTTGGCAGAACCACAGTTACGGCCGTTTTTTCTGAACAACAGTCACAAAATAACACCGTGGTTGCACAAGGTGGTGGTACGCTGAATGAGTTTGCCTTAACCGCATTGGACTATGATGAAGACAAACACTTTTTTTTAGCACAGTATTTTCGAGATAATTATGATGCCGCGTTAACTAACTATCCGTTTATACAAAGTCAAGTTCAAATTACCCGATTAGAGGTTTGGGTAACCAATAGAAACCAACAGACCCTTAATGTGCGTAATGTGGTAGCCATTCAAGATTTAGGGGAAGCCGAAATAGGACAAGATGGTTTGGAAAAAACCAGAATAGGGAGGCAAAATGGTGCGCCAGCTGGCTTTTTTAACATTACTGGTACAGCGGTCTTGCCTCAAAACCAAGTCAATGATTTTGACCCTGCGTTGATAGCATCGGGCTCTGGAGCATTGACTGATGAAATTAGGGATATCGCTACGGTTGATGATGGTTTCAATATTCCGGGTTATACCATAAACCAAGGCTTTGATTATGCTATTCTTGAAAATGCAAGAAAACTGGAACAGGGTAGGGATTATCGTTTTGATTCACAGTTAGGTTATATTTCTTTGAATCAGCGATTAAGTAATGATGAGGTATTAGGTGTTGCTTTTCAATATACCTCTAACGGTGATGTATTTCAAGTTGGGGAATTCGCAAACGGAGGCGTTGAGGCTACCAGTGTTAGCGGAGGTGTCAACCCCATCATAGAGAACAACACGCTTATTTTAAAATTATTAAAAAGTAATATTACCAACGTCAATGATCCTATTTGGGATTTGATGATGAAAAACATCTATTCTACAGGAGCTTTTCAATTAAGCCAAGAAGATTTTAAATTGAATATCCTTTATTCCGACCCTACTCCTCGAAATTATATTACACCCGTAGACCCCAACGAGGGATGGCCAGTTGGGTTAGAAGATAGAATCCTTTTGAATGTATTTAATTTAGACCGTTTGAATTTGTACAATGATGTGCAACCAGGAGGAGATGGATTTTTTGATTATGTACCTGGTATAACGGTAGATACACAAACAGGTAGAATCATCTTTACGAAGGTGGAGCCTTTTGGAGAATTCCTATTTGATGAATTAGGGGGCGGAACTTACAATGTAGAAAATGACCAAGGGTATAATGTCAATCAGCAACGTTACGTATTCAGAAACATGTATGCGAAGACGAAAGCGGCCTCATTACAAGATGCCGAAAAGAACCGTTTTCAGTTAAAAGGACGTTATAAATCTCAAGGTAATAATGGAATTCCGATTGGGGCCTTTAATGTGCCTCGTGGTTCTGTTAGGGTTACTGCAGGAGGCAGACAACTTCAAGAAGGTATTGATTACACAGTAAATTATCAGGCAGGTACGGTTCAGTTATTAGATCCAAGCCTGGAAGCTTCCAATACTCCAATCAATATCTCTGTAGAAAACAATGCAGTTTTTGGACAACAAACAAGACGTTTTACGGGGGTTAATGTAGAGCATAGAATCAATGAAAATTTCGTTTTGGGAGGTACACTTTTAAATTTGAACGAAAGGCCCCTAACTCAAAAATCTAATTTTGGGGTGGAACCTGTGAACAATACTATTTATGGATTCAATGGTAATTTTAGCACCGAAGTTCCTTTTTTAACAAGACTTGCAAATAAGCTCCCAAATATTGATACTGATGTGCCCTCTAATATTTCAATTCGTGGTGAGGTTGCTGTGTTAAAACCCAATTCACCAAAAAATGCAGATTTTCAAGGAGAAACAACCACTTATTTAGATGACTTTGAAGGAGCTCAAGCCCTTATAGACATCCGTTCTTCGTTGGGTTGGTCGTTAGCTAGTCCGCCAGTTGGTGTTCCGCAAAGTGACAACGATATTGAAATTGGCTTTGAGCGCGCAAAAATGTCTTGGTATACTATTGACCCCATCTTTTACACGAATCAAAGACCCGATGGTGTTACGGATAACGATATTTCTTTAAATACAACCCGTAGGGTTTTTATAGATGAAGTTTTTCCGCAAGTAGATATTGCTCAAGGACAAACCACCGTGCAAGGTACACTTGACATAGCCTACTATCCAACCCAAAAGGGGCCTTACAACGCAGATCCTAATTTTGGGATAAATCCTGAAAATAATTGGGCAGGTATTATGCGCTCGTTGAGTAGCACCAATTTTGAACAGTCCAATGTAGAGTTTGTTCAGTTTTGGGTGTTGGACCCCTATGTGGACGGTCAAACTACTGGTGCAAATTCTGGCGAGCTGGTGTTAAACTTAGGGAACATCTCCGAAGATATTTTAAAAGACGGAAGAAAACAATACGAAAATGGTCTACCAAGCACTACTTCTACAGAAACGCCTAGGCCCACAATTTGGGGTCAAGTGCCTTCAACACAATCTCTGGTCTATGCCTTTGATGCAGATGAAAACAACCGAGCACTTCAAGATTTAGGTTTTGATGGTTTTGATGATACAGCGGAACAAGCGATATATGGGGCAGGCGAAGATCCGGCACGAGACAACTTTATATATTATTTGAACCGTGAAGGGGGTATATTAGAACGGTATTTAGATTTTAACAATCCAGAAGGTAACTCCCCTGTTGAAGTGACTAATACGAATCGGGGCTCTACAACGCTGCCCGATGTGGAAGATGTAGATAGGGATTTAACAATGAATACCGTCAACAGTTATTATGAGTATCGTATTGAAATTAAACCAAATACTACTATTGATGATAAATATGTAACGGACATTCGTGAAGGGCAAACACCAACCTTGCCAAATAATACCCAATTGAATAGAAGATGGATTCAATATAAGATTCCATTGAGTGATTTTACTGATGCTGTTGGTGGTATTACAGATTTCAGATCAATTAGCTTTATGCGGATGTATATGACCGGTTTTACTGATGATGTGGTATTGCGTTTTGCAACCTTAGATTTGGTGCGTGGAGATTGGCGTACCTATACGAATACCTTACAAGACCCGGATATTGATAATAATCCTGCCGATGATGGTACAATTACCGATGTCAATACTGTAAATATTGAAGAAAATAGTGGAAGAACACCAATACCTTACGTATTACCACCTGGAGTGATACGCGAGCAGTTGAATAACAATAACACTATCATTCGCCAAAACGAACAATCACTTTCTTTTATAGTTGAAAATTTAGAACCACAAGATGCAAGAGGCGTATTTAAGAATGTAAATATAGATGTGCGTCAATATAAAAACATCAAAATGTTTATGCACGCTGAGAAAATATTGAATAGTGATTACTCAGATAACGATACTCCTTTGGTTGGTTTCTTAAGAATAGGAACCGATTTTTCGGAAAACTTCTATCAATTGGAACTTCCATTACAGTTTACACCATTTGGGTCAACTTCAGAAGACGCAATTTGGCCTAGTGTAAATGAGATGGATATTGTACTTGCTGATTTGAATAGGGTGAAATCATTAGGTATTGCATCACAAACTTTAAATGAAATCAATTATTATGAAGTACAGAACGGTGAAATAATTCCTGTTGATGAATTTGCGCCGCATACATTGGGTACGATTAGAATCGGAATACGTGGTAATCCCTCTTTAGGTAGTATCAGAAGTATGATGGTGGGTATCAAGAATATTGATGTACTACCAGCTAGGGGTGAGGTGTGGTTTAATGAACTGCGCTTGGCCGGTCTTGATAATAATGGAGGATGGGCCGCTATTGGTGCTATTGACGCTAATATTGCAGATTTTGCGAATTTCACAGCAACAGGAAGCACGAGCACATCAGGTTTTGGATCTATTGACCAAATGCCAAATGAGCGTGCGCGAGAAGATGCTGTTGCTTATGACGTAGTGACCAATGTAAATGTAGGTCAGCTATTTCCAAAGCAATGGGGACTACAAATTCCTTTTAATTATGGAATATCAGAAACTTTGATAACTCCAGAGTTTGACCCGGTTTATGATGATTTAAAATTAGAAGATAGAATTGCAGCGGCAGAGACCGAGCAAGATGCAGAAACCATACGTGAGCAAGCAGAAGATTATACAAAGCGAAGTAGTATCAATCTAATAGGTGTTCGTAAAAATAGAAGTGATGAAGCGGAAGAGAACTTTTATGATATAGAGAATTTCACCTTTAACTACTCTTACAACGAAACAAATCACCGCGACTTTGAAGTGGCAGATTTGCGGGACCAAAATGTTACCACAGGTTTTGTGTACAATCATAATTTTAAACCTTTGCCTGTAGCTCCCTTTGCGAAAAAAGATTCTTTGCTAACTGGTAAATATTGGCAGTGGCTAAAAGAACTAAATTTCAATTTACTGCCTACAAGCGTTTCCTTGAATGCCAATTACAACAGGTCATTTAACCAGCAACGGTTTAGAGATGTTTTGGAGCCGGGTATAGAGGCATTGGAGCTGCCATTATTGCAGCAACGTAATTATTTGTTCAATTGGCAGTATGCTTTAAATTATAGTTTATCAAAATCATTACGGGTAAATTTAACCGCGTCAAATAACAATATCGTTAGAAACTATTTTAATGTGGATGATGACACGGATTCAGGTATAAATGAAATGCTTGATTTATGGGATGGATTCTTTGACATTGGAGAACCCAATCGGCATTCACAACAAATGCAGCTGAATTATGAGTTGCCATTTGATAAATTCCCTTTTTTAAAGTTCATCAATGCGCAATATACCTATACCAGTAATTTTGATTGGCAAAGAGGTGGTGATGCCCTTGCAGAGGTTGCTCAGTTAGAACTGGGTGAGGGAGCCCAAATTAATTCAGTTCAAAATGCAAGTACGCATAACTTGACGGCTAACCTAACGATGCAGAGTTTTTACGATTTTCTAGGACTTAAAAAGAGAACCGGCAAAGGCGACACGACTACTAGACCATCAAGAAGGGATAAAGCTGGGAATACTGCAGATGGTGAAGAGGAAAAACCCAAAAAGAAGACCAGTAAAGGTTTTAATACAGCAATTGATGTGCTCACCATGGTAAAAAGGGTGAATGTTAATTATAGCGAAAATAGGGGTAGGGTATTACCTGGGTATACGCAATCTATTGGTTTCATTGGTACGGCAAGACCTTCTGTAGGTTTCGTTTTTGGTAGTCAAAGAGATGTGCGTTTTGAAGCAGCAAGAAGGGGTTGGTTAACCACTTTTACAGGATTCAATTCCCAATTTTTAGAGAATAGTTCAAAACAATTGAATATTACCGCTACAGCACAACCTACAAAAGATTTGACCATTGATTTAACAGCGGATCGTCAAATATCAAATAGTTTACAAGAAACCTTTTCCGTAGTGCCTGATTTGGAAAATGGTGGTTTACGATATAACCAACTGCTGGGCAATAATTTTGGCAACTTTAGTATTTCGGCCATGATGATTGGTACAGCATTTAAGAAAAGTGATGAATTTGAATCGAGCACTTTTGAAGAATTGAAAGATAATCGATTAACCATAGCCAATAGAATTGTTTCAGATAGAAATGTAAATGTTACCGGAGTTGATGCAGATGGTTTTCCAGAGGGATACGGTAAAACGAGTCAAGATGTATTGTTGCCTTCCTTTTTCGCTGCGATAACGGGGCAAGATGTTGATAGGGTCAATTTGGATGCCTTTAGGCAGATTCCTATTCCCAATTGGAATTTAAAGTATACCGGCCTCATGAAAAATCCATGGTTTAAAAAGAAATTCAAACGTTTTTCAATACAGCATGGGTATCGTTCCGCATATAGTATCAATTCTTTTCAAACGAACTTAGAACGTAATCAGTTGCTAAAAGATGGTCTTAGTCCTGTGAATGCAGAGACCGGTAATGTGCTTTCTGAAAATATCATTAATAATGTAGTGTTAAATGATGAGTTCAATCCGTTGATGCGGGTAGATTTTGAAATGAAAAACTCATTAAGTGTACTGGCTCAAGTACGCACGGATAGAATGTTTTCTTTAAGCTTTGACAACAACTTGATGACCGAAATTAACGGTAAAGAATATACTGTTGGGCTTGGGTATCGTTTTAAAGATGTAAAATTTGTTGCAAATATTGGAGGTGAAAAAACGCGGTTAAAAGGCGATTTAAATCTTAAGGCAGATTTAACGCTTCGTGATAATATTACGATTATTAGAAATCTTGATATCGATAATAATCAAATTACGGCCGGACAAAATTTGTGGTCCATTAATTTCACCGCAGATTATGCGCTCAGTAGAAGTTTAAATGCGCTATTCTTTTACGACCACTCCTTTTCGCAGTTCAAGGTCTCCACGGCATTTCCGCAAACCACGGTTAACGCAGGTTTTACCATCAGATATAATTTCGGAAACTAACCTAGCTTCTTCAAACAATCTATCCTTTTAAAATTGTCATTTCGGGTAAAAAATCTTTGAAAACGAGTTTTTATTCCTTTACATTTGTTTTAAGGACTAAACCATAAGAAATGAATATACCATCAGAATTAAAGTACACTAAAGACCACGAATGGGTTAAAATTGAAGGCGATATCGCTACGGTGGGCATTACCGATTTTGCCCAAGGTGAATTAGGTGATATTGTTTATGTAGAAGTAGAAACGGTTGATGAAACCTTAGATAAAGAAGAGGTTTTTGGAACTGTAGAAGCAGTTAAGACGGTATCTGATTTGTTTCTGCCATTAAGCGGCGAAATTGTTGAGTTCAATGAAAGCCTTGAAGACGAGCCGGAAAAAGTAAATACGGATCCTTATGGTGAAGGTTGGATGATAAAACTTAAAATAAGTGATATGACTCAGGTAGAAGAGTTGATGTCTGATGCAGATTACAAAGAATTGGTAGGTGCTTAAGAAATATTTGTTTGCCATATTGTTCATAAGCTGGATGGTGCTAATAACACTGCTCAGCTTATTTTCATTTCCGCAAATTGGTCAAGAAAAGATATTAATCCCGAATTTTGATAAAATCGTTCATTTTAGTTTTCACTGCGGTATCCTAATATTGGGCACCTTGTTTTTAACGGAGCGAACCAAACTAAAAAACGATTTGAACCCCTTGATTTTTAAAATCTTCCTGTTTTCTGTGGGTTACGGACTAGTAATTGAATTTTTACAATATATCATGCCTTTTAATAGGGCAGCAGAAATTTGGGACGTTTTGGCCAACACTTTAGGGGCTTTGATGGGTGCTTTACTCATTAAAAAGTACTTTTCACTCACTCATAAGTTAAAATGACTCATTATAATTGCCTATATTTCGAATTAATAATTAAATTAGCACATACTAAAATTTATAGCACATGGAACCAAAGAAAAATCCAAAAGCCGATGTAGGTAGAAATAGCAGCCTTTACTTTGTGATAGGTCTTGCAGTGGTAATGCTACTAGTTTGGAGAGGTTTAGAATGGAAAAAATACGATAAAGCCAATGATTATGATATTGCTTTGAATGTAGAAGATCAGCTTGATGAAGAAGTGCCAATGACAGAGCAAATCAAGACGCCTCCACCTCCACCACCTCCAGCAGCTCCCGAAGTTATTGAGGTAGTAGAAGATGAAGAGGAAGTTGAAGAAACTGTAATTGAGTCAACGGAAACGAGTCAAGAAGAAGAGGTGATGGAAGTTGAAGATGTTGAGGTAGAAGAAGTTGATGAAGATATCTCAGTGCCTTTTGCCGTTATTGAAGACGTTCCCGTATTTCCAGGTTGTGAAGGGGCAAGCGATAAAAAAGCATGTTTTCAAGAACAAATTCAAAAACACATTCGTAAGAACTTCCGATATCCTGAAATCGCTCAAGAAATGGGTGTTCAAGGCCGTGTAAGTGTGGTTTTTGTTATTCAGAAAGACGGAAGTATAGGTAATATTAGAATGCGTGGCCCAGATAAAAATTTAGAGGCTGAAGCTTTGCGTATTATCAATAAACTGCCTAAAATGACACCAGGTAAACAAAGGGGTCGTGCGGTTAAAGTTCCTTTTAGTATTCCAATAAACTTTAAGTTGCAGTAAACTATTATTCATATTTAATAGGAAAGCCCTTGTCCAACGACAAGGGCTTTTTTAATGCTTTATGGTAATAATTAAAAATGATGCTGATAAAGCAGGTTTAACATTGCAAATGATCTAATGCGGCTGTATCTTTGTGCGCTATTAGTTATTGTTGATGAAGATTGCTGCAGATACCGTTAAAAATTCTACTTTGTCTTTGGTTTGGGCTGATTTTAAAGAGCTCACCAAGGTACGCTTGGCAGTCAGTGTTGTATTCTCTTCTATTGCGGGCTATTTTTTAGGAGCCCAAGAAATTAATTTTTTATCTATTTTTCTTTTGGCTTTTGGCGGGTACTGTATGGTTGGGGCTTCTAATGCCTATAATCAAATCATTGAAAAAGATTTGGATGCGTTAATGAAGCGCACGGCATATAGGCCACTTCCCGCTGGTCGAATGACGGTAAACTATGCCTTTGTAGTGGCTG
>CAYGUO010000017.1:0-29069 GCA_964353095.1 uncultured Flavobacteriaceae bacterium
GGTTCCGACAAAGATAACGATGGTTTGGATGATGGCTATGAAGGTGATACACAAATTGACGATGACACCAATGATGAAATTGATGACCCATCAACAGATTTACCGGATACGGACGGGGATGGCATTCCAGATTATAGAGATACGGATGACGATGATGATGGTATTGAAACCACGGATGAAGATTTGAATGCAGACGGGGACTTCGCTAATGATGATTCGGATTCTGACGGTATGCCAAATTATCTAGATTCAGATTTAGGACCTACACAAGTTGATGAAATTGAAGTATTCAACGTACTTACACCTAATGGTGACGGTATACATGATGTACTTCGAATTGCAAATATTGAAGATTATCCAAACAACACCGTAAAGATTTTTAACAGATGGGGCGTACTGGTTTATGTAACCAAGTCCTATAACTCCTCAGGTAATGTTTTTGATGGTACCTCTACTGGTAGGGTTACCGTAAATCAAGACAACAAACTTCCGGTAGGTACGTATTTCTATATAATTGAATACGAAGACTTAACCGGAAGTATGAAACAATTATCGGGTTACATATACATTAACAGGTAAAAATAGAACTGTGGAGAAACGGAGAATTATAAAAACATTCAAGGGATTAATACTCTTAACACTATTGACTATTTGTAGTGAGATTTTTGCACAGCAAGATGCACAGTACACACAATACATGTACAATACTGTTAGTGTGAATCCTGCATACGCTGGTTCTCGTGGCCATATGAGCATTGCTGGTCTGTATCGCTCGCAATGGGTAGGGCTTGACGGTGCACCTGAAACACAAACCTTTAATTTACACACCCCTTTGGGTTATCGTGGGGTAGGACTTGGACTGTCTTTCGTAAATGATAAAATTGGCCCTACTTCTGAAACGGGTATTGATTTGGATATGTCGTATACCATCCAAACTGGATATGAAGGTAAATTAAGTTTTGGTTTGAAAGCAAGTGCCAATCTTCTTGATATTCGTTTTTCTGAATTAAATCAAGATAATGGTCAAGGTATTGACCCAACGTTACAACAAAATATTGATAATCAGTTTTCACCTAATATAGGAGCAGGTATTTATTATCATAATACTAATTTTTACGCCGGTTTGTCGATACCCCGTTTTTTAGAAACGGAACATTTTGAAGAATCGACCCTATCTACTGCAAAAGAACAAATGAACTGGTATTTTATAACTGGTTATGTTTGGGATATCAATCCTTTTTTGAAATTTAAACCAGCTTTATTAACAAAACTGGTCCAAGGTGCACCTTTACAGGTTGATGTTTCTGCAAATTTTCTTTTTAATGAAAAGTTTGTTGGTGGTATAGCTTATCGTTGGGATGCTGCTTTTAGTGGCCTTGTTGGGTTTCAAGTTTCAGATCAATTTATGATTGGCGTTGCGTATGATAGGGAGATTACAGCTTTAGGTGGTACCAGATTTAATGACGGTTCTTTTGAGCTTATCTTTAGGTATGACCTTATAAGAGCTATTGGTAATTTAAAATCCCCTCGTTTCTTCTAGATTTTCCCAATACCAGTATAGATTTTTTATAATAATCTTATTATCATGGTCGCTTTAAACGTCATATTTTTGCGTCATGGAAGAGAAAGTTATTTTGGTCGACGAACAAAATCGTCAAATCGGATTGATGCCGAAAATGGAAGCACATGAAAAAGCTGTTCTCCATCGGGCATTTTCTATTTTTGTTATGAATGAAAAAGGAGAAACAATGCTCCAACAAAGAGCTGCCCATAAGTATCATTCTCCCTTACTATGGACCAATACTTGTTGTAGTCATCAACGTGATGGTGAAACTAACTTAGAGGCAGGTAAACGAAGGTTAATGGAAGAAATGGGTTTTGTTGTAGAACTAAAAGAGTTGTTTTCTTTTATTTATAAAGCTCCTTTTGATAATGGATTAACGGAACATGAACTCGATCATGTTATGATTGGTTATTCTAATGAAGAGCCGCAGATTAACCCTGATGAAGTTGCTGATTGGAAGTGGATGAAACCCGAAGATATTAAATCAGACATCGCTAAAAATGGAGCTAACTACACTGCTTGGTTTAAAATTATTTTTGAACGCTTTTATGACCATTTAATTGAAAATACAGTACAATGAGAGTGAAAATTAGTAGAAAGGCACACTTTAATGCAGCTCACCGTTTGTACAGACCAGACTGGAGTGACGAAAAAAACGATGCTGTTTTTGGTAAATGCAATAACCCAAGTTTTCATGGTCATAATTATGATTTAATCGTCAGTGTTACTGGTGAAATTGATGAAGGAACGGGGTATGTCATGGATATGAAGCTGCTTAAAGATTTAATCAAGGAAGAGGTTGAAAATTCATTTGATCATAAAAATCTCAATCTAGATGTTCCTGAATTTAAAAATCTGAATCCAACTGCTGAGAATATAGTAGTAGTTATTTGGAACAAACTAAGACATCATATTGACAAGGCAAATGATTTAGAAATTGTACTGTACGAAACACCTCGTAATTTCGTTACGTATTCAGGTTAATCGTAATAAGCTATGAAGTTATATCCATTAAAATTTGAGCCTATTTTAAAAGAACGTCTTTGGGGCGGAACCAAACTCGGAGAGGTTTTGGGTAAACCAATTGACAATGATATTACTGGTGAAAGTTGGGAACTGTCTACTGTTAAAGGTGATATTTCCAAAGTTTCAGAAGGCGTGTTAAAAGGGACATCTTTGCAAGAATTAATTGATGGGAATGCAGATGCTTTACTAGGCGAAAGTGTTGTAGAACGTTTTGGGAAAGAGTTTCCCATCTTAATTAAATTTATTGATGCCAAGCAAGACCTATCAATTCAGTTACACCCCAACGATAGCTTGGCTAAGGAGCGCCATGATTCTTTTGGTAAAACAGAGATGTGGTACATTATGGATGCTGACCCCGGAGCACAATTAATTGTAGGATTCAATAAAGACGTTGAAAAAGAAGAATACAAACAGAGTGTAGATAATGGTACTTTACTTGATTTGCTGAATTATGAAGCGGTAAATGAAGGCGATACTTTTTTTATCAATACGGGAAAAATTCATGCTATAGGCGCAGGTGTTTTATTGGCTGAAATTCAACAAACTTCAGATGTTACCTATAGGGTGTTTGATTTTAACCGAAAGGATAAAAATGGAAACCTAAGAGAATTGCATACTGAAATGGCTTTAGATGCGATCGATTACAACAAGAAGGAAGATTTTAAGGTGGATTATCCAAAGACCTTAAATACGGTTAACCAAATGGTTGAGTGTCCTTATTTTAAAACAGACTATCTAAATCTCACCAGTTCGGTCGTACAAGATAGTAGTAAGCGTGATTCCTTTACCATTTTTATGTGTGTATCCGGAACAGCTGAAATTAAGAATGATTGGGGTAAAACCGCTATCAATAAAGGGGAAACCATTCTCGTGGCTGCCGCTTCTTCAGAAATTAGCATTATTACTGATGGAGCAAAGCTTTTGCAGGTAACAATTTAATACTACTTTTGATTAAAACTTAGTTATGGCAAGTATTCGTGATTTAAAAAAAGATATCAATTTTGTTTTAGGTGATATTATAGAAGCAGTTTACCAATGGGAGGCAGCAACCGGAAACGCTAATTCTGATAAAGGTGCCGCATTGGTTGATAGTGCAATTGAAACATTTGATACCTTAATGGATAAAGTCAACGCTAAGGTTGATGGTAGTAAAAAAGAGCATTTTAAAACCGTGCGAAAAGATTTGGAGACTCATGCAGGTGCTTTAATTGAAAAGCTTAATAAATTAAGCTAGTTCTTCAAGGCTTCTAAGTACTCTTTAAGTTTCCCTCCATATTTAGAATTAGAAACTTCTTTGTTTAGAGCATTGCTGATGGAATCTAAATATTTTGGATTGGCATCGGCCGCTTCTGTAAGTGCTAAATAAGGAGATACATAAGAATCTGGGTTGGTCAGTGCAAAATTTAATACATATTGATATCTGCGCAATAGGTTTTTATCGGACAGGTTTCTTAAGGAGTCTCTTAATGAACTTTCATTTTGAAATTCAGGTGCTATTTCTTGTTGTGCTAATTCAAGGTCTCGAGTATTAAATTTTGACAATATCGCATAACATTTTTCAAATTGTTCATGAGAAGTTGAACCGCTAATTTTCGCGTCGCTATCAAACGAATTCCAAGTGGTTGTTATTGAGATTGGTCCGCGTTCTCCAAAGAAGGTGATTCTGTCGTTAATATCATTATTATCTGCCTTATCCAAGTAAAGATAAAACAGTTCAGGGCTATCAAGTTTATATTCAAATTCAAAGTTACCATCTCCTTTAACGACCATACTGTCGATAGAGATTAAAACAGAATCTTTGATTTTTTGTAGATACAAGGTTCCTTTTTTTAGTCCTTTGACATTCCCTGAAACTATCATGTTATTTTCAGATGGTTCACTACAGGCAATCATTAGTGCTGCAAAGGTCAAAAGGAAAACTACTTTTTTCATGGTACAAATTTAGATTGGCAAATATCGAAATTCTAAAGTTTTTTCAGCTTTGATTTGGATAAAGATATTCGCCTAATGTCATCAAATTCAACTGGACTTTTACCAGACCATCAAACTTTTGAGGCAACCTCCATAAGTAGAGCGCATAAATATGCCCCACCAGTACCAACAACGTATCCAAATACGGCTAATAGTATACCAACGGAGGTTAAGGAAGGGTGAAACTCTGCAGCAACCACTGGTGCTGATGCTGCACCGCCCACATTAGCTTGACTGCCTACGGCTAAAAAGAAAAATGGGGCTTTAATTAATTTGGCTACAATAATTAGTAATAGTGCATGAATGGTGATCCAAATGAGGCCAATGGCAATTAATCCGGGGTTCTCAAAGACAGCACCCAAATCCATTTTCATACCAATTGTGGCTACAAGGATATAAATAAAGACGCTTCCAATTTTACTTGCTCCGGCACCTTCATAATTTTTAGCTTTGGTAAATGAAAGCCCTATCCCGATTGCCGTAGCAACAACGACCATCCATAAAAATTTAGAACCTAAAGAAGAAAGTGCCTTTTCCTTATTTCTGATCACCTCAAAATTATTTTCTAAAAATTCAGCAAAATGATGTCCTAAAAAGTGTGCTAATCCAACGCCAGCAAAAGCATATAGTAACAACATCATATAATCGTGTAATGAGGTTACCCTAGCGATTTTTGCAGTATGTGCTGATACTTTTTTCTTTAGTTCTTCAATAGACGTAGTATCTGCTTTTAGCCAAGCATCTATTTTTTTGGTTTTACCGACACCTAAAAGAATTATGGCCATCCAAATGTTTGCGACCACAATATCGATTAGCACCATGCCGCCATATTTTTCTTGATTAAATTCAAAAACTTCTAGCATGGCCGCTTGGTTTGCTCCTCCTCCAATCCAACTTCCAGCAATGGTAGCTAGACCTCGCCAAACGGCATCAAAACCAGCTCCGCCAACGGTTTCAGGCGAGAATATAGAAACAATCAATATCGCTAATGGACCGCCAATGATAATACCAATGGTACCGGTCAAAAACATGATTAACGCTTTTGAACCCAAGTTGATAATAGCTTTTAAGTCAATGCTCAGGGTCATAAGAATTAAAGCAGCTGGCAGCAGGTAGCGACTTGCGATATAATAGGTCTGTGAACTTTTTTCATCAATAACACCAGTGCTTGCCAGAATTGAAGGCAGTAAATAACACATGAGCACTGTTGGTATTATTGTGTAGAATTTTTTCCAGAAACCTGTTTTTAAGGAGGAAGTGTAAAAAACAAATCCTAGGCATAGGGCTAGAAGACCAAAAACTACGGTGTCCTCAGTAAACGGTAATTGGTTCATGAAATAGTTGGTGTTATTTTAATGTGCTGTAAGATATAAAAAGAATTTTTTCTTTAAGTCTTGATTTGAGCTTTCAAAATTCAAGGTTTTAAATTCAAATAAACCTGTGCATTTAATGGAGTGATTTTACTTTGTACTTCAAAGCTCTCGTGCATCTTTCCCTCCCTAAAGTCTAAAGTGTATCGGATAAGACTTACACTAAGGGCAGGGGGAATTCACTTCTCATTAAATATTCAACCAGTATGTGAATTTGAGGTTTATTGACCTGCTTCTGGGCATGAAGGTGTTTACAAAATAGTTGTCGTTATAGACTATAAATAAATCCGATAATGGAGCGAAACGCCATTGCAAACGGGAGTTGAATCCTAAGTTATCTCGTTGATTGCTGTATTGTACCAAGGTGGACCAGAAAATAGATTTATTGAATGTAATATTAATTCTCGGGCTTATTAACCATAAGTCGGCACTTGGAAAAGGGTCGGGCAACGTTATTTTGTCATAATTTATGTTTAAGGATAAGAATACCTTGGGTTGCAGTCGTAAACTCATATCGCCCTCAAAAGAAAAACGGGTGCCGTTGTAAAAATCACCATACTGTGGCTGTAACGAATAAGAAAATACTTTTCTTCTATCAGATTGAAATTCAGCTTCAAAGGCAGTATAATAATATCCTGCATCCGCAGGTAATTCTATAGCATCTTCTGTTCCCGTTGGGTCAAAGGGGTCATCTAAAAAAGTGAATCTATTGAACATCTTGAATTCAAGTCGTTGCTGCTCTTTGAATTCCGCTCCCCAAGAGCTAAAAATGGAATAGTCCGTGTTTTGATAATCAAGAGTAGGTCTCCAAATCATACTGGGAAAAAATTGAAAACCGTGTCTATTGATTTTTCCTTTTTTCGGCCAAAAATTATATTCTACAAAAGGACGGGCCGCAATAATATCAGTACGCCTAATAAAACCTAAATCAGATCGGAAATCATTGCCTATGTAATTTCCCCTTATTCCAAAATTGATATTCCTAGAATTATATCTTAAGTCCATACCAGTTGAACTGTCTTCATCTCCGATATCATTTGCAAAAGACTTATGAAAGTAAAACTTACCTACCCATGTATTATCAGCAGAGGCCAAATTGTAATCAAGGCCAAGAACTCTATTGTACCTATCTGTTTCTTCTACAAAATCATAATCTTTAAAGGTCTCTCTGTTAACGAAAATGAAACTTAGATTTGATCTTGAGAACATCTTTTTTTGCAATGCAAAAACCGTATTGTTGTTACTTGCGATTTCATTGGTCAAATCTTCTTCCGTTTGAAGGTTTAAAAACCCCAGACGCCAATCTTCATTTAGCTTACCGCTTAATCTGACACCACCAATAATACCATTCTCAACACTTTCGCCATCCAGGTCTTCAGCAATTCCGATACGCCTAGAAAAAAAAGGATTAGCATCTCGATCACTTCCAAAACTTGCAAAAAGGTCGTTATTATCAACAAAAAACTGCCTGCGCTCTGGCAATGCTACTTCAAAACGGGTAAGGTTAGTGATAAAGTTGTCAACTTCAACAGTCGAAAAATCTGGGTTAAAGGTTACATCCAGATTAAGGCTATTGCCCACGGAAATTTTTGCATCACCCCCAAAATTTAAACTGTTGAGGTTTTCACCAGTTTCAAAATCTTTGGCACTTATGCCGTTGGTATAGGGAATTATGGCAAGTGGGGTTCTAGATTTTCCCAAGGGTTTTTCAAATATCATATCGCCCATAAAAGCCAAGTTGAAAACCAGTTGGTTTTGAGGTATTTCTGCCCAGGTACTTGTTTCGTTTGATTGCGTATCAAAGCGATAACTGTTCATGCGCCATTTGGTTTCGCCTTCCTTGAATTTAAAAGAGGTTAGCGGAATAGCCCATTCCGTAATATAGTATCCGTCATAAATTTGTGACTCGCCACGCCATTTAACGTCCCAAGATGTTGTAAATCCACTAGTGTCAAAACCACCCCCGGAAATAAGGGCTTCCCTTCGCACACCGTAAGGGTTTGATCCAAAGAGGAAAGCAATAGTACCGTCGTTGAACGTATCAAACATAACACTAATGTTGTCATTGCCACCGGCTCTAAAATCACGTTCTAAAGAAGGTACTACATAGTCATCGCCCTTGGCATATACCTTAATGCCCACATAAAGTGTGGTATTACTGTAGAGCATTTTTATGTCGGTTTGCTGTTCCGCTAAAATTGAATCAGATGGAAAGTATTGTTGAAAGTCACGAGGGCCATCAGCAGTTTCCCAGACGGACTCGTCAAGAGCACCATCTATTTTAATTTCTTGGTCAATAAGCTTTACTGTAAAAGATTTGGTCTTTTTCTGTGCGGTGGTTTGAAGGATTGTAAAAAGTAATAACAACAGCACGTATTGCTTTGTCATAGGTTATTTTGAATTAGTCATTCAAATTTAAGGTTTACAGCCGTTAAAAAAATCACAAAAGTGATTGTTGAACATTATCTAGAATGATTTAAATTTAGCTACATCAGATATTTAGCCAGTAGGTGAATTTCAAGTTTATTGAACGACTTCTGGGCATAAATGAGTTCACAAAGTAATTATCATTGTAAACAATGAATAAATCTGAAAGTGGAGCAAAACGCCATTGGAGCCTTGAGTTTATTCCTAAATTATCACGTTGGTTACTATATTGAACTAAGGTAGACCAGAAAACAGATTTGTTAAAAGTGATATTGACCCTAGGACTAATAAGCCAAATATCTGTACTTGAAAATGGTTCTGGTAAGCCAATATGGTCGTATTGTAAGTTCAATCCAATTTCAACTTTAGGTTGAAACCTTAAATTAAAACTTGTTTCAATGGAATAGCGATTACCATTAAAAAACTCTCCATAATTAGGCGAAATTTGATAAGAGAATAGTTTCCGTTGGTCAGATTGAAAACTAAGCCCCACATTATTAAAATGATATCCAATATTGGCTGGTAAAGCCAAAGCACCTTCTTTACCTGTAGGTTCAAATTCGTCAGTTAAAAAGACAAATCTTTTTTCAAACGCGATCTGTATTTCTTCCAAGGATTTAAATATTGCTGTGCCGCTAGCTGAAAAATTATAATCTGTGTACAAAAAGTCTAAACTTGGTCTCCAGGTCACCACGCTAAAAAGTTGACCCTCGTATCTATTGATTTTTCCTTTTTTTGGCCAAAACCTTCCTTCAAGAACGTTTGCCATTTTAAAAATATCCTTTCTTCTTATGAAACCAAGGTCAGAATTAAATTCTTCGTCTACAGATACCAAATCAATAAAAGCGGATACGTTTCGGGTATTTTTTCCAAGATTAAATCCAAGAGAGTAATTTCCTTCAGAATCTTCTGGTTGAAACGATTTATGTGCGTAGGCTTTACCGGTCCAACTATTGTCAGCGGATGCTAAGTTATAATCAATACCTACCACTCTGTTGAATTCTTCATCTTCCGGTAAGAAACGAGCAGCATTGATAGCCTGTCTGTTAATAAAGAAAAAACCAATATTTGACCTAGAGAAAACCTTTTGCTGCAATGCCAGCATCATATTATTATTGGAAGGTATTTCATTACCGGCATCTTCTTCGGTCTGAATATTTAAAAAACCTAACCTTAGATTGTTATTAATTTTTCCACTTAGCCGTGCGCCCGCTATGATTCTATTTTCAATGGTATTGTTTGCAGTATCTCTCGCGATTCCAATTCGTCTCGAAAAAAATGGATTGGCATCTCTACCGCCACCAAAACTTCCGAACAGGTCATTGTTATCTACAAAAAACTGTCTTCTTTCTGGCAGAGCTATCTCAAAACGGGTAAGGTTAGTGATAAAGTTGTCTACTTCAACAGTTGAAAAGTCTGGATTTATAGTCAAATCCAGATTGAGACTATTACCAATGGAAACTTTTGCATCGGCACCAACTTTAAAATTGTTTAAACTTTGATTATTTTCATAATCTTTAGCCGTAATACCATTAATATATGGAATGAATGCCAATGGTGTTCTAGATTTTCCCAAAGGTTTCTCAAAAATCATATCTCCCATAAAGGCCAAGCTAAAGATGGGTTGATTCTGAGGAATGTCGGCCCATGTGGTGCGTTCATTGGTTTGCATATCTAAACGATAACTATTGAACCTAAACTTTTTGGTGCCCTCTTCAAATTTTAAAGAAGTTAGCGGTATTGCCATTTCAGCAATAAAATGGTCTTCATGAATGGTAGCGTCCCCTTTCCATTTAACATCCCATGAAGTTGTGAAATCATTACCATCAGAGCCACCGTTGGCTATGAGACCTTCTCTTCTGACTCCAAAAGGGTTGATGCCAAATAAAAACGCAGTAGTTGCATCATTAAAAGTGTCAAAAACCAAAGTTATCTGATCAATGCCGCCACCTCTAAAATCGCGTTGTAGTGACCTGGTGTTGTAATTGGGGCCTGAGGCATTTGCTTTAATAGAAATGAATAGTGTTGTACTATTGTACAACATTTTTATTTGAGTTTGTTGTTCCGCCATTATGGAATCAGAAGGAAAGTATTGATGAAAATCCGTTGGCCCTTCGGCTTGTTCCCAAATAACTTCATCTAAAATACCATTAGGTTGAATTTTTTCTTCAATGTATTTTACCGTGAATGATTTTTGTTGGTTTTGCCCGTTAGTAAGAAAGAAAAAAAGCAGAAAAAATAGCGAAGCATAAATCTTGGCCATAGGTCAATTTAAATTAGTCGAACAAATTTAAGCTTTAAGGAGCGTTAAAACTTTAAAAGACACTACTCTTTTTCAGGTTTTTGGCTTTTTGGTAGTCTTTTAGCCTCTTTTAAACTTTTCATAAGAATCCATTCAATTTGCCCATTAGTGCTGCGAAATTCATCGCTGGCCCATTTTTCAAGTGCCTTTAGCATATCTTCATTTAACCGCAAAGCGAAGGCTTTTTTCTTACTCATTTGTTTTGATAAATACGGAAAGTACGTTAACCAGTTCTTTTGATATTGGAAAACTTGGGTCTGTATATGATTTGAGATTGTTATCAGGTAGGCTTATTGTTTTTAGAACATGGTTCATTTTTGAAATAATTTTGAGCTGCGCATCTGGTTTGGAAGCTTTCAATTGCTCTGCCTCTATGACTGGAACTTGAAGATCTGCATCTCCATTGACTATCAATGTGGGTAGTGTTAGCTTTTTTATTTCTATTGATGGATTAAAAGACATCCAGTTTTTAAAGAACTTTTGATTTGGAGGGGCAAATAGTGAATACAGATTTGGGTTTACTTTTATAATGGTATCCGCAGCAATTAATTCAGCAATATGGTCTTTGGTAATACTAGCTAAGGTGCTATCTTGATTGGTTATTTGTTGAATAATAGTTTTATCAATGGTATTGGCCGTACCTGCCAAAGAACAATAAGATTTTATAGTCTTGTCAACAGCAAGCATTCCTACCAAAGAACCTTGACTATGCCCTATAAGATGTATTCCGTTGAATCGTTCATCTTTCAGAAATTTACTGGCAGCAATTTTTGCGTCAGCTACAAAATCGGTCAACAAAGTACCTTTGAGTTTTTTTAAATTATCAGGACTTGCGGTTCGTTTATCATATCTGTAAAAGGCTATTCCTTTGGTATTTAAACTATCTGCCAGCATTTTTATATAGTTACCTTGGACAAAAAAACCTTGATTGCCGTTTCTATCAACATTACCAGAGCCGTGAATGAAAATAACTAGGGGAATAGGTGAAGCTGATTTGGGATAAGTTAAGGTGCCGGGCAATTCTATTTCACCATTGTTCAGTTGTATTTCTTTTGAAATAACCTGTTGTGCACTTGCTAGGGTGTTTGTTAGCAGTAGTATGTAAATAAGGTTTTTCATCGGTTTTTATCTCTTTCAAAAACGATACGCATGGTATTTTCGGCAACCTGAATTACTTTCCAACCTTGTTTGGCATACTCGTTAAGGGTATTTTCTAATTCTTGATCGTTACCAGTAAGTTTCATTTTCCAGCTAACTACCTTGTACTCCTTCATTTTTAAAGTATTTATTGATTACCAATTGTGCATCTTTGGGTTTTTGTGTGCCAATCAAAAGTTTTTTGCCCGATTTAAACTTTAATTGAATACCTTGATTTCCTTTAACATTGTACGCCCCACCACTAAATCCAATTCGATAGCCCCAGCCACCGTATTCTGACAAAGGATTGTATTTTCGTACATAGCACTTTTCTAAATCATTCCAACCCACTACCTTGTATTTTAAATGAATGGGACTGAACTTGTATAAAATGCCTCGTTCATCAATGATAGTTTCTAGTCTAAAAAGGAATAACAGTAAAACAGTAATGGTAAGAATTGAAATGGTTATGATTTGCCCCGCCGTGTCATTTTGCGCCACGTTACCCATATCTTCTTTACGTACGAACCACGTGTAACAAGCAAATAATAGAAATCCAAAAATCGCCAGGTTAATCAATTGCAGCCACCATTGATTAAACCTTTGTTTTTCTTCTAAAACCCTCATTTTTTAATGATTTAAGGTTCCTGTATTCAACACTGGGGAGGCATCTTTGTCAGAACATAATACTACCATCAGATTGCTTACCATTGCAGCCTTACGTTCTTCATCTAAATCAACGATACCTTTTTTATTTAGTTCTGCTAAAGCCATTTCTACCATGCTTACAGCCCCTTCTACAATTTTATGGCGGGCTGCGACTATAGCAGTGGCTTGTTGTCTTTTGAGCATTGCGTTTGCAATTTCTTGTGCATATGCCAAATAGCCTATTCGTGCTTCTAACACTTCAATACCGGCCATTTCAAGACGGTCTTGAATTTCTTTTTCTAAAGCTTCGCTTACTTCGTTCACACTTGATCGTAGTGTAATGTCTTCTTCAATACCTTCATCAGCAAAATTATCATAAGGATACATACTTGCCAGTTTGCGCACTGCTGCATCTGTTTGAACACGCACAAAGTTTTTGTAATCATCAACATCAAAGGCGGCTTTGTAGGTATCGGTGACCCTCCAAACCAAAATGGTGCTGATCATGATGGGGTTTCCCAACTTATCATTCACTTTTAACCTTTCGCTATCAAAATTACTCGCACGTAAGGATATTTTTTTCTTTGAATAAAATGGGTTGACCCAAAACAGGCCATTTTTTTTAATAGTACCAATATACTTGCCAAAAAGTAAAAGCACCCTTGAGCTATTGGGATTGACCAATACTAATCCAAAGGCGGTAACCAGTCCAAGAAAAATAAAAAAGCCAAACCATGCAGCACCTGATTTGATCATAGCAACTATTCCCCCAAAAAATAGAATTAGACTGATAAAGAGCATGAAGTACCCATTGAGCGGAGATACATTTTTTTCGTTTGTCATATTTATTAATTTAATTGATATTAAAATGATATCATAAATATATTAAATTAATTTTGATTTTAAAAACTATTGTTAAATCAAAGTAAAATGAAATATTGGGGTACGATTAAAGATAATAGGTCTTACTTTTGTTTAAAATCAAAATAGATGCGTCTTTTTTTAATTCTATCTTTTTTTGCTATAAACTTATGTAGTGCCAATATGATATGGTCTAAAACTGGTCATAGGGTAACCGGTCATATTGCTGAAAAGCATTTGACTAGAAAAGCAAAAAAAGCAATTGCCGATTTGTTGGATGGTCACAGTCTAGCTTTTGCATCAACATTTGCTGATGAAATAAAAGCCGATCGTAGTTTTTCTAAGTATTCTGCGTGGCATTATGTGAATTACCCTATGGACGTAAGATACGAGGACTCTGAAAAAAGTGAATATGGCGATGTTGTAGCAGGTATTGAAACTTGTAAAAGAATTATAATGGATAAAAATAGTTGTCGCGAGGATAAGGTTTTTTATCTGAAAATGCTTATTCATTTAATAGGTGATATGCATCAACCCATGCATGCGGGTAGGGGAGATGACAGGGGTGGCAATGATATTCAGTTACAATGGTTTGGTGAAGGCACTAACCTTCATCGCTTATGGGATTCAAACCTTATCAACTCTTACGGAATGACCTATTATGAACTAGGTGATGAGTTGGAAGAAAGCGTAGATAAAAAAGAAAAAAAGCGATTTCAAGAAGGTACTGTTTATGATTGGGTAAATGAATCACATCAAATAGCGGCCAAGGTTTATGAATCTGTTGAAGTAGGGGAAAAGCTCCGTTTTCAATATGCTTATGAATATAATGACTTGTTGTTTGAACAACTTCAAAAAGGCGGGTTTCGTTTGGCTAAAGTTTTGAATGAGGTATTTGGCTAATACTATCTTTTAGAAACTTTATTGCCTGAAATATTTCTCTGTCTTGAACATTTAAAACGGTCAACACCACCACCTCTTAATTTAGCATGTTTTGTGGCTCTGCCCTGAACGCGTTTTCGCCACATTCTAAAACTACTAGGTTTCATTTCGCGGCGCATAACTTCAATGGTCTCCTGCTCCGTAATACCAAATTGAAAGGTTATTGCTTCAAAAGGCGTACGGTCTTCCCAAGCCATTTCAATGATGCGGTCTAATTCTCGTTCTGTAAATTCTTTTTTCATAGCATCGCAAAGATAGAACTATTTGCTGTTAGCTATATCCGATACGCTGGGGCAATGAACTTATAGGAGTTTATGGTTTGATGCACCATTGTCGCCATTACATTAAATTTGAGTTTTGATGGCTACTAATTCAATTCGCTCACTACTGACTTTCTTTTTTTATTGAATCACCCTAAAAGTCAGATTAATACGTTCACCAATTGGCTTAGCGGTTTTAGGTATTTGATGTTGCCAGTAATGCTGTGTTTCTCCTTTCATCATGAGTAGACTGCCATGTTCTAACAGCAATTTGTGTTTTAGTGATTTGTCTTTTTTATTTCTTAGATGGAAGAAGCGTTCTTGCCCTAAGGTTATTGAGGCTATTATCGGATTTTTGCCTAGTTCTTTTTCATCATCTGCGTGCCAACCATTACTGTCTTGACCGTTGCGATATAGGTTTAAAAGACAAGTTGTAAATTCAATATTCACCAGTTTTTGTAACTCGTTTTTAATTTCAATCAGCTCAGGGGTAAACTGGTGTGGTTGCATGGTAATGTTAGCGTAACGATATGGTTTTTTATTGGTTGCAAATAGGCAGGTTAAACGAGGTTGCGGGTAGGTTTTTCCAAAAACGGTAATATCATCTTGTTGCCATGGAATATGTGCTTTAAAGGTAGAAAAGTATGTAGTCGCTTTTTCCGTAGCTATAAATTTGGGATAGTAACCAATATCAGCATTTGGCAAATCAAAGTGTAAATGGTCTGTGAACAGTGAACTCATATTACTGTAAAACTGCTTTTAATTGATTACGGTATTCTGATGGGTTCTGCCCTGTAAAGGCTTTGAATGATTTATTGAAATGTGAAAAGTTATTGAATCCGCTTTCAAAGCAAACTTCGGTAATACTCATGGGTTGTTCTGCCAATAATTTTGAAGCATGTACCAAGCGATACTCGTTTACAAATTGAATAAAGGTCTTATTTGTGATTTTCTTAAAGTAGCGACAGAATGATGGTACGGTCATGCTTACCATATCAGCAATTTCATCTAAACTTATATCTTCTTTAAAGTTTGCTTTTACATGGTTGAACACTACGTTTATACGATCGTTGTCCTTTACTTCGGTCTGTAATGCAAAACCCTCGGCGTTCAACACTTTATAATCTTCGGTAATACTGAGCTCATTTAAAATATTAAGTATGGATAGCAACCTCTGAAAATCTGTCTGGTATTCTAGCACCTCCATCTTTTCGCCTATTTTTCGTTTTGCTTTGCCATGAAAAGCAATACCGCTTTTACAAACATCAAATAGTTTCTGAATTTTATCCATTTCTGGAATATCGAAGAAATCACTTCCTAGAAAATCCGGTTTCATTTGTATTACAGTTTCACTTTTGTTACCCGTTAGTTTATCGGTAAAACCACAATGAGGTAAGTTTGAACCAATAAGTATCAGGTCACCATCCCTAAAATAAGAAACGTGACTACCAATTTGCCTTTTACCAGATCCACCATTAATATAAACAAGTTCAATCTCTGGGTGATAGTGCCATCCATTAATTTTGTTCTCCTTGTTTTCGTCAAATTTATTATAGGTATAAGAATGGCCAAAATTGGGCGCAATTGCTTCAAAAGCGGGTTTCTGTTTTTTAAGTTCTGTTTTATTGATCATAACGTAAAATTAGATTGCTGGCATGAATAGCTTATATACAAAATTACCTAAAATATATACAAAATTACCCTTTAAGAGTTTTTAACACTCTGTAAGGGATAAAATAGCATAGAAATAGGAAAATCCTGTGGTAGTTTTCAAGGGTCTCTTGGTGGTATGTTTGCAGTGTAATTTAATTACAAATCTAAAAACAAGTGTTATGAAACAAATTCTTAAAAACACAATTGTAGCTGCCTTAATGTTTACTACAGTAGTAGGCTTGGCAAACGGACCTGAGAAGACTTTTGGTAAAAAAGCTTTAGAGGTAGAAACGAATCTAATTACTATTGAATTAGATCCAGTATTTAAAAAGAAAGGGCAAATCATATTTTTGAACCTTTTGAATTTAGATCAAGAAAAAGTGACCATTAAGGTATATGATAGCGAAGGAAGAGTAGTCTTCAAAGAAGTTATCGAGGGAGACCTAGTGGTTGAAAAAGCGTTCAACTTTGAAAATGCTTTTGAAGATGATTATACTATTGTCGTAATAGATAATAACAAATCTTTTAAAGAGGTAGTTGAAGTAAAGTAGTTTAGTTTATAGTTAATTTATTCAGTTTAGTAACCCTGTTAGAAATGACAGGGTTTTTTTAGTTTAAGAGCTTCTTTAAAACTTCTCTTTTTTTAGGTCTAATACTATCGCTATTAACCGCAAGTTTTACCACTTCAAGGTCTTTAACCTTACTATTGGTTAACACATTATATTGTTGAACAGTTAATTTATTTTTAGCAGGATCGATTAAAACAAGGGAATCTCCTTTAGTGATACTGCCCTCTTTTACAATTCGTACATAGCTGCCCGGATGCCCGTAATCAATAAATTCTTGAATAACTTTTTGATTTCCAAATCGAATTCCAAGCTTATGACAGGGCTGCCTTGGCTCTGTTATTTGTATTACGGCATTTCCAACAGCGTACACATCACCAATGTAAAGATTGTTTTCATCTAGGCCTTCAACGGTTAAATTTTCACCAAACATTCCCCAATCCCATTCTAAATGGGGGTATTTTCTTTTCCAATCTTCATAATAATCAGAGGCAAAAAGATAGCATGCCTTAAACTCCCCACCATGATGTTTTCTGTCAATGACGGTATCGTTTTGCACATCTTCTTTTTTGAGAACAATAGGATGGTCAACAGGGTATTTGAAAATACCAGTTTGTATTTTTCTGCCTCGCCAATCTACAGTAGTAGATTCTCCAATATTTGTTGAAATAACTTTCATAGCCTTAAGATAAAAAAAACCATCGAAATAAAAATATTTGGAGGAAAGCCTTTAATCCGCTTTTAGTATTTAGAACTGTAAATACCAATATGCCCAGTAAATTAAACCAAATTGCAAAGGAATTCTAACAAGTAATATCCACTTAGGTACTCCCGCCGAAGCTTTCTCTCCAGAGAGCATATAAAAGTGTACGGTTAGAAAAACAACCAACATAGCAATAATGCCCCAAATAGCGGTATTTTTTGTTTGTTGAAAGCACAGGCCTATTCCCAGAATAATTTCGGCCACGCCGCTCCAAAAAACCAAAGCTTTATGGTTAGGTAAATACCTTGGCATAATTCTTAAATAAGCTTTTGGCTTTACAAAATGCATGATTCCTGCGAAAACATACATGCCTGCCATGAGGTATAAGTGCCAAGGGTAATTCATAGGTTATTCTTTATAGTACCAAAAGGGTATTTGTGCTTCAAGCACAGTTTGAATGGTATCTTTAACTTTTCTTTCACGGATGAATTTTAGTACATGCATACCCTCAGTGATTTCGCGAAGGCTTAAATTAGTTTCAAATCCAAGATGACCTTTGTTATCGGTTGTAACTATAAAATTATCATCTAACTTAATCGTGTCTATTTTAAATGAGTGTGTTTCATTAAAAATTGCCAGGTATCTTCCTCTTATGCTATCCCGTTGTTTTTTTGTATCCCATTCATCTTCCCAATCACCGTTTATATTTATCCCGGAAGACAAACCTCTGCGGTCTTTTTTTGGTGTTATCGTTGAATCGAAAGCAAATATTCTGTTTTCAATAGTTTCACGATATGGAACAAAAATAGGGAGATAGGGTGTTCTGATAATTTTTGAAGGAATTATAATAGTACCAGGAAAATCACCATCCTCAATAAGTAAATCTTTATAGTTCTCTTGATTGGCAAACTCTGATGAGGAATTTAATTCTTTATCAAGAAAATTTGAGTTTTGATATTCAAGTGACGCAAGTATTAAAATCAATATATAAATCGGGGTTAACAGTAGAATAAGTCTTTTTCCAAATTTGTTATCTAAAAAATTATATACCAATGGCCGGTATAAAAATGATAAGGTCAGAAAACTAAAAACCCAATAGACTGGGAAGTAGAATTTTGCTACCCATTTATTTCTTTTTAGTAGACCCTGAGTAATGAAGTCAAAAAAGGTTAAGAACATGCCCAAAGCCAAAAAAATCATGAGCGGTATGCCGACACCTTTTGAAATCCAGCTAGGTAAGTCTTCATTATCAATAATAAAATTAGCAATTAGAGCTAAAACAATCATTACGACTGTTAGCGCAATCACATAAAAAATCAATAAAAATGATATGGCAAAAAGAATGCTACAATAGTTTTCAAGGCTACCAATATATCTATCAAATGATACAATTTTTTTACTAAGGTATTTTTTAAAACGGTCCGCATAGTTAAGTTCTTCAAATTCGATATCGCCAGAAACATATCTAAGACCTAATGCACCAATCCATAAGCCTCTCAAAATAACGTGTAGTAATAAATTAAAGAGCAAAATTGAGCATGCCGTCAGAGCCACAAAATAAACAACAAAACTATATATCTGCTGCTCGTTACTAGCATTTACCATTTCAATTTTAATGGGCTCATAAGCCGTAAATAGACCAAAAATGGCAAAACCAGATATCAGTAATTCAAGTTCCCAACTTTGTTGCTGCAGCGAATCGAGCAGTTTACGAAAAGCAGGACTTTTATAATCGTTGTTCATTGGTTTTATATGGTTTATGCTACAATATAACGGTTACTCTTTAAAATACCAGAAAGGAATGGTTACCAAGGTGTCACTTATAATTTTTTCCTCAAAAAGGTTGCTATCAGATCTAGGGCCTATTATTCGTATAAGATGTTTGCCATTATTAAAATTTGAAATATCTAAATAGGTTTCAAATTGTAGTCGTTCACTGCTATTTACGGTGTAAACAAACTCTTTTTCCATTTTAGTGGAATCTATAAATACTTGGTACATTTTATTAATGACGGCCAAATATTGTTTTTGTTCAGATAATTTTTTTCTTTGGTTTATATTGATTGTTAGCCCTGGGAGTGACATTTTGTTTGCGTTGAATCCATATCCTCTGTCATCTGATTCTGGTGTTAATGTGCTATCTTGATTAAAAACAGCATTTTCTTTAAATGATGTAAATGGTATTTTTAATGGTAGATATGACGTGGTTATTACCTTTGACGGTATTGAGGCAAAGTCAACCAGTTCTTCACTTTTTTTGATAACATCATCGTAATTTTTTGTGTTGGCATAAATCTCGCTTGAATCAGCATCTGTACTTAAGTAATTGGAGTTTTGTTTTGTGAATGCGCTCAATAAAATACTACCGAATAAATAGGCGGGCAATATAAAAGTAGCCAACCACTTGGCTCGTTTTTGATCTAAAAAATTATACACCAAAGGTCGATATAGAAAGGATAATGTTATCACACTAAATATTCTATAGATAGGAAAATAAATTTTAGGGCGCAGATTCCCTTTTTTGAGTATCCCCATTCCTATAAAATCAATAAAAACCAATGACGCTGTCAGGAAATATAGTAATCCGAAATAGACATTGAACTGCAGCTGTTGGTCTTTGTTCAAAAGATTGGTTATTTCTACTAGATTGGTTACCAGTAAATAAAAGCCAAGAACCAACATGTAAGCCATAAAATAAAAAGCCATTAAAAATGCTATGGCAAATAGGGTACTACAAATGTTTTCTAATCGTGAGATATACCTGTCAAAATAACCTACTTTTTTGACCAAGTGCTTAGTGAATTTTTCAGAATATTGTAATCCCTGATAATCAATTTCTCCGGATACATAACGGAGGCCAAGAGCGCCAATCCATACCCCTCTTAAAATTACGTGTATTAAAAGCACAATAAGTAAAATGGTAAGTGCGGGAGAAACAGTTGAAATAAAGTAGCTATACACTTCTTGATCATTTCCAATTGCTTTCAGATGCTCTTTTTCAATTGGAGCGATGGCTTGAAATAATCCAAAAATTGCAAACCCAGAAATCAGTAATTCCAATTGCCAACTTTCTGTTTGGAGCTTATCAAGTAGTTTTTTAAAGGATGCATTGGTATGGTTATTACTCATAAGAATGTGAATTATGGACTTTCAAGATAAACCTTTTGTACAAAAAAACCGCTCAAACATTTTGTTCAAGCGGTTTTAGTAATTTTCTAGCATCTAGCATCTAGCATCTAGCATCTAGCATCTAGCATCTATTTTATCATCTCGTAGCTACGATTAATAAAATTGGTCAATTCCTCACCTTTCAATAGTCCTTTTGAAAGTCTCGCTAAATCCAAAGACTGATTGATTAAACGCTCTCGTTTCTTAGCGGTCTTGGTATTAAGAATTTCACCAACCAATTCGTTATTTGTGTTTACGATAAGATTATACATATCTGGCATGTTGCCCATGCCAAACATACCGCCACCGCCGCCGGTTTGTTGCATATCTTTCATACGACGCATAAACTCTGGCTCAGTAATGATAAAGGGTTGTGATCCGCTATCCATAGCTTCTAATTGCACAGTGAAGCCACTTGTTGGGTCAATAACCTTTTCAATTTCACCCTTTAGTTTTTCCTTTTCATCATCATTTAATTTAGAGATTGCCGTATCTTCTTTTTTGATAAGATTATCAATATGATCGGCATCTACACGTGCAAAAGAAATTTTTTCTTTAGACGTTTCTAGTTTTTGCATTAAGTGCGGTACGATTGGAGAATCTAATAATAGCACTTCATAACCTTTGGCTTTTGCGGCTTCAATATAGCTGTGTTGTGCCTCTTTATTGGATGCATAAAGAATAACCAGCTTATCATCTTTATCCGTCTGACCAGCTTTGATTTTTTCTTGCAGTTCGTCAAAAGTAAAGTAGCTTCCATCAACTGTAGGGTAGAGCGCAAATTTCTCTGCTTTTTCAAAGAATTTATCCTCAGAAAGCATTCCATATTCGATAACAACTTTGATATCGTTCCATTTTTGCTCAAAATCTTCACGATTATTTTTGAAGATGGAACTCATTTTGTCTGCTACCTTTTTGGTGATGTAAGAAGAGATTTTCTTAACGGCACCATCGGCTTGAAGATATGATCTGGATACATTTAGCGGAATATCAGGTGAATCGATAACACCGCGAAGCATAGTCAAAAATTCAGGCACAATACCTTCAACGTTGTCAGTGACAAAAACTTGGTTTTGATACAGTTGTATTCTATCTTTTTGAACGCTCATATCATTGGTCAACTTAGGAAAGTACAAGATTCCCGTTAAGTTGAAGGGATAGTCAACGTTCAAATGGATATTGAATAAAGGTTCTTCAAATTGCATAGGATACAATTCTCTATAAAACCCTTTATAATCTTCATCTTTTAAATCTGCTGGCTTCTTTGTCCAAGCTGGGTTAGGGTTGTTGATAATATTATCAACCTCTTTTGTGGGTGCTGGGTCCTCTTCTTTTGCGCCTTCTGGCTTAGGAAGCGTTTCTGTTTTAGTGCCAAATTTAATGGGGATAGGCATGAATTTATTGTACTTGGTCAACAACTCACGAATTCTACTTTCTTCTAAAAATTCGGTAGAATCTTCCGCTATATGAAGCACAATTTGAGTACCTCTTTCAGTTTTATCTGATGGCTTGATTTCAAATTCTGGGGAGCCATCACAGCTCCAATGAACTGCTGGTTCATCTTTGAAGCTCTTGGTGATAATATCTACTCTTTCAGCAACCATAAAGGCTGAATAAAACCCAAGTCCAAAATGACCTATGATGCCCGCGTCCTTGCCTGCGTCTTTATATTGGTCTAAAAATTCTTCAGCACCAGAAAAGGCAACCTCGTTAATGTATTTTTTGACTTCTTCTTCAGTCATACCAATACCTTGGTCTGTGATAAAGATTTTTTTAGCCTCTTTATCTACTTTTATGTCAATCATCGGACTGCCATATTCAACTTTTGCTTCGCCGATTGAAGTTAAATGCTTCAATTTTAAAGTGGCGTCCGTTGCATTTGAAATCAGCTCACGTAAAAAGATTTCGTGGTCACTGTACAAAAACTTTTTAATTAAGGGGAAAATGTTTTCTACTGAAACATTGATTTTACCTGTTGCCATAATATCTAACTTTATTTTATTGACACTTTATTCTAAACTACGTTTAAATCAAAGCGACCTGTTTTTATATCTATGCATTTGATACCCAAAAAAAGTACCAATTGTGAATCACGTGACAAACTGACATTTATTTGGTGGCAGTAGGGGTTTATTAAATTTTAACAAAAGTTTTGTTTAATAAAATATGATTATGGTTAAACATTAAGTATTTTTGTTCCGGTTGTGTGTTAAAAATTGCTATGAAAAGGATTTTTCACAACAAGTTTGTTTATTTATTGGTTAGGTTGTTGAAAACGCGCTCTCTACTAGAGGCGCGTTTTCCTTTTACCTTCTAATTTGTAAATGTGTTAACATAAATACTGTTTGATTAGGTTTACTTTTACTTTAACAAAATAATATTATGGCAGCTAAAACAACTACTTCGAAAATTAGTGATGACAAAATTATTGCAATGTATATGGATTATGTTCTGGAGCATGAAATCCATCCAAAATCAATATATAAGTTCTGTAAGGATAACAAAATAAAAGAAGAGCAGTTTTATGCCTCTTTCGGTTCTTTTGATTCGTTGAAAAGGGGTATTTGGAATAAGTTTTTTACCAATACTACTGGTTTGTTGAATCAAAATAAAGAATATGATGGTTTCAGCAATAAGGACAAGATGCTTACCTTTTTTTATACCATGTTCGAATTATTGACCATGAATAGAAGTTATGTGCTTTTTACTTTAGGTACAGATAGAAAAATGCTGGATAAAATGGCAGAGCTTAAAGATTTAAGAACCCACATTAAAATGTTTGCTACCGAGTTAATTGAAGAAGCCAACGCAGATAAAAATCTGAAAATAACAAAACAAAGTCCTAGGGTGTTTTCAGAAGGCGCATGGGTGCAGTTTTTATTTTTGTTAAAGTTTTGGATGGATGATTCGTCCGCCGCTTTTGAAAAAACAGATATTGCCATAGAGAAATCGGTGAGCACTATTTTTGACGTTTTTGACAATACCCCATTAGACAGTCTTATTGACTTTGGGAAGTTTTTATATAAAGAGAATTTCGCTTAAAACCCAATAGCATGAAAACACTGGACAAAATTCCAACAGGTAAGATTGAGCGTGCGAGTAAGTTGGTTAAGACCGGTGTTAAAATTGGTGGCAATTACGCAAAATACTATGGTAAAAAGCTGGTAAATCCTGATTTGACCAAAGAAGAGCTGAACGAAGATAACGCTGCCGATATTTATGACGGGCTTAAAAGTTTAAAGGGTAGTGCATTAAAAGTGGCGCAGATGCTGAGCATGGAAAAAAATCTATTGCCCAATGCTTACGTTGAAAAATTTTCATTATCCCAGTTTTCCGTGCCGCCATTATCGGCTCCCCTGGTTCGGAAAACTTTTAAAAAATATCTGGGAAAATACCCTGAGGAGATTTTTGACACCTTTGAGCGCAATTCCGTCAATGCAGCTAGCATTGGACAAGTTCACAAAGCAACAAAAAATGGAAAAACCCTAGCGGTGAAGATTCAGTATCCTGGCGTGGCCCAAAGCATCAGCAGTGATTTGGCCATTGTAAAGCCTATTGCCATACGCATGTTTAACTTAAAAGGTAAAGACTCTGATAAGTACTTTCAAGAAGTTGAGAATAAACTGGTTGAAGAAACAAACTATAATCTTGAACTACAGCAAAGTACTGAGATTACCGAAGCTTGTTCGATAATTCCGAATATCATCTTTCCTACCTATTATAAAGAGCTGTCAAGCGAGCGTATTATTACCATGGACTGGATGAAAGGACTTCATTTAAGTGAATTTGCCAAAACGGAATTTACCCAAGAACATGGCAATAAATTAGGTCAGGCCCTGTGGGATTTTTATATGTTTCAAATACACGGATTGCGTAAAGTACATGCAGATCCGCATCCAGGTAATTTTTTGATAAGTGAAGCGAATGAACTGATTGCGATAGACTTCGGGTGTATTAAAGAGATTCCTGATGAATTTTATGTTCCTTATTTTGAGCTGTCGGCAAAAGGAAATATTGATAACGACGAGTTTTTTACTGAAAAACTCTACCAACTTGAAATATTGACCCCAACCGATTCAAAAGTAGAACTTGAGTTTTTTACGGCTTTATTTAAAGAAATGCTCACGTTGTTTACTGCACCGTTTCACGAGGAGACTTTTGATTTTGGAAAAGATGAGTTTTGGTCAAAAATTGCTGATTTAAGTGAGCGTTACTCTAAAGATGAACAAATTAGAAAAATGAACGGTAACCGAGGTTCTAAGCATTTTCTATATATGAACAGAACCTTCTTTGGACTTTACAATCTTTTACATGATTTAAAAGCCAAGGTTGACGTTAATAATTTTAGACAGTATTTAGACTAGTACCATAAGTCTTAAGCCAAAAAAAGCACCCAGTTTTGGGTACTACCGAATATATTTTTTTACTTTTCCATTAAATAGAGGGCTTTATATAGGGCCATCCTTTAAAACAGTATTTATGTACAATTCTAAAATAACGGGGCTAGGTTATTACGTTCCGGACCATGTAGTTTCTAATGAAGACCTTTCAAAGGTTATGGATACGAATGATGAATGGATTCAAGAACGCACGGGAATTAAGGAAAGACGACATGTTAATAGTGAAAAGGATACGACTACCTCAATGGGAGTTGAGGCCGCCAAAATTGCAATTGAACGCGCTGGTATTGATAAAGATGATATAGATTTTATTGTCTTTGCTACTTTAAGTCCTGATTATTATTTTCCAGGGCCTGGAGTACTGGTGCAACGAGATTTAGGGATTAAAACCGTAGGAGCATTGGATGTTAGAAATCAATGCTCCGGTTTTGTATATGGAATTTCTGTTGCAGATCAATATATAAAAACCGGGATGTACAAGAACATTCTTGTTATTGGTTCCGAAATTCATTCTAGGGGATTGGACATGACTACAAGGGGTAGGGGTGTATCCGTGATTTTTGGTGATGGTGCCGGAGCAGCTGTATTGAGTAGGGAAGAAGATACTTCTAAAGGAATCCTTTCAACACATTTACACTCAGAAGGGCAACACGCTGAAGAACTTTCACTTATCGCACCCGGAATGGGAAAAAGATGGGTGACCGATATTATTGAGGATAATGATCCTAATGACGAATCTTACTACCCCTATATGAATGGACAGTTTGTATTTAAAAATGCAGTAGTTCGCTTTAGTGAGGTTATTGTTGAGGGGCTTCAAAAAAATGGATTGGAAGCTACCGATATTGATATGTTGGTACCCCATCAGGCAAATCTTCGTATTTCACAATTTGTGCAAAGAAAGTTTGGACTTTCTGATGACCAAGTGTTCAATAACATTATGAAATACGGTAATACAACGGCAGCATCAATTCCTATCGCGTTAACCGAAGCTTGGGAAGCTGGTAAAGTAAAAGAAGGTGATTTAGTCGTATTAGCTGCTTTTGGTAGCGGCTTTACATGGGGAAGTGTGATTATTAGATGGTAAAAATAACCCTGACACTTTTACGAGTGCCAGGGTACTACTGACTTCGTGAAGAACACAAACCAACCAATTGTGCCCGCCAGGTCTAGTCAATATCTTGCAATACTATTTTAGTCTTACAGTAAAGACGATGTTTTTGCGATTATGTTACTTCTTTTGAATAAAAAAATAGACCCTGAACTTCTTTGCAGAAGCCAGGGTCATTTACATTGATAAGCCATACTAAACACTAACCATTAACTATAAAAATACAGTCTTACCAACGATTATTTTAACTTCTTACAATAGACGTTATTTTTTTACTATTGTTACGCCTATTATCGTAGTTTAACATATAAATTAACAAATGCAGCGAACACTTGTCTTTGGTGCCTCATTAAAACCTAACCGATACAGCAATTTGGTTATAAAACGTCTTTTAGAAAATGACGTAGAAACCTTTGCCTTTGGTTTAAAAACCGGTTTTGTTAATACAGTGCAAATTAAAACTAATTTGAATGAAATACCAAAAATTGACACTGTAACGTTGTATTTAGGTGCTGAACGGCAAAAGCAATACTATCAAGATATCATTGCACTTGAACCTAATAGGGTTATTTTTAACCCTGGTACGGAGAATCCTGAATTCTATAAATTACTTGACAGTAAGATGATTAAGGTAGAGGTAGCATGTACTTTAGTCTTATTAACTACTGGTCAGTATTGAGAGGTTCACTTTAATTCAAAACTATTAACTAATCCTTCTGCAGAACTAGTACCAACCATTATTTCAAAAATACGAAGCTCTACCATGAACACATATTTCCCTAGCACCATATTTACTTCGTCTTCAATGCCTGTGGTATCCGTTTTGTTGATACTAACATGATGTAAGAACTTCCCTTTATCTTTAAAATGAGTCCTGTCCAAATCTGGAATCTGTGGAGTAGGCACTTATTCTTTAAAATTTAGGGCAAGTAGTATCATTATCTGATGCAATTCGCCAACTACCAAGTGTACCTTTTTTATCACCTACCAAATCTCCAATAACAATAATGCCTCTTTGGTCTTTTTGGAGCGGTAAAAGATTGTTTTCATTCTTTAATAAAACAATAGATTTCATTGCCATATTCAAAACGCCGTCTATTTGGTCTTTGTGATAGAATCTTTCCTTTTCTCGCTCTTCATGTTAATAAGAAGGGTCTTCAAATAAGTCTAATTAAATGTACAACCTCGCTTAAAAGCCAAAAAAAGGATATCTGCTACATTTTATCCTTTTTTGGATAAAAGATATTTTTATTTTATCAAAATCGATATTTCTAGATATTGAGTTTGTAGTTTTGATTTAGAACTGATTAGTATGAACTCCAGAGCAAAACAATTAGAGGCTTTTGATAGGCTACTTACGATAATGGATGAATTGCGGGAGCAATGCCCTTGGGATAAAAAACAAACCCTACAAACACTTAGGCATTTGACCATTGAAGAAACCTATGAGCTAGGGGATGCTATTTTAGATAATGATTTGGAAGAGGTTAAAAAGGAATTAGGTGATGTACTGTTACATATTGTTTTCTATGCGAAAATCGGCTCAGAAACCAATGATTTTGATATCGCTGATGATGCTAATGGAATTTGTGAAAAATTGATTAACCGTCACCCCCATGTTTATGGAGATGTTAAGGTTGAAAATGAAGCTGAGGTAAAAGAAAATTGGGAGAACATCAAGTTAAAAGAAGGGAAAAAAAGTGTTTTAGAAGGGGTGCCAAATAGTTTGCCGGCTTTGGTAAAAGCCAATCGAATTCAAGAAAAAGTGGCAGGAGTAGGGTTTGATTGGGAGAAGCCTGAACAGGTATTTGAAAAATTAAAGGAAGAATTGGCCGAGTTTCAAGAAGAGGTTAGGGTCGACAATAAAGAGAATATGGAAGCTGAGTTTGGAGACGTTTTGTTTTCAATGGTCAACTATGCCCGATTTTTAGATATCAATCCTGAAAATGCACTTGAACGAACCAACAAAAAGTTTATCGGACGCTTTCAGTTTTTGGAGAAAAAGGCTAAGGAATTAGGGAAGTCATTAAAAGAAATGACGCTTTCCGAAATGGATGTGTACTGGGAAGAAGCAAAATTAGTTGACAACAAACATTAGGCTGTTCGCTGCGCTAGTAACCTTAACTTCAAACAATCAGCTTGAAACAATACACTAAAGAATTCGCATATAATCTAAAGTTGTCCTATCCGGTAATCCTGGGAATGCTGGGTCATACTTTTGTTGCCTTTGCTGATAATATTATGGTAGGGCAATTAGGTACAGCTGAGCTTGCTGCCGTTTCTTTAGGTAATAGTTTTGTATTTATTGCAATGTCTTTGGGCATCGGTTTTTCAACAGCGATTACCCCTTTGGTAGCTGAGGCAGACGGTGCCAGTAATAAAGCAGACGGCAAAAGCGCCCTAAAACACGGGTTGCTTCTTTGTACCTTTTTAGGACTTTCACTTTTTGGAATCATTTTGTTATGCAAGCCTTTAATGTATATCATGAAACAGCCTGTTGAGGTTGTTGAACTGGCAATTCCCTATTTAGAGTTAGTTGCATTTTCGTTGGTTCCTTTGATTGTTTTTCAAGCTTTTAAACAATTTTCCGAAGGGCTATCTCAGACGAAATACCCCATGTATGCCACGATTTTGGCCAATTTGATAAATGTCGTCTTGAATTATTTATTAATTTTTGGGTCATTCGGATTTCCTAAATTGGGTATTGTAGGTGCAGCAATTGGCACTTTGGTTTCTCGGGTTGTGATGGTGGCTTACATTTGGTTTTTATTAAAACAGAAAAAAAAGTTTCATGACTATGTAACTGGATTTAATTTTAAAAAACTGGAAAAAAAAGTGATGCGAAAAATCATTAACTTAGGTTTTCCATCCGCTTTACAGATGTTTTTTGAGGTAGCTATTTTTACAGCTGCAATATGGCTCAGTGGTGTATTGGGCAAAAATGCTCAGGCTGCCAATCA